>NZ_CP051167.1:3000000-3202500 GCF_012295525.1 Oxynema aestuarii AP17
TAAGCGGCGATCGACATCCCAGTAGTGGCGGGCGGTTTCGAGGAGTTCGCGCAGGGCGGAGATTTCCCGATGGGGCAGTTTGCTGCCGTGCCAAATAAATTGGGCGATCGCGCGATCGAGTAAGATGCTGGCACTGTCGATTCGCTCCTCCTCAACCTGCTTTCGTTGCCCTTCGATCCAGTCCACGATCCCTTTGTAAGCCTGGGTGGCCCGATAGCCGAGGCGGTCCCACCGGGGAAAAACGTTGACGGGTAACAGGCGCGGACGTTCCGTGGCGGGGGCGTAACAGTGATCCACGATCAGTCCGGCGCGCACGAGGTCGATCGCCGAAGCGGGGGGAATCGGCAATTCTTCGCGACCGGGCCAGGAGCGGGGGGCGCCGACGATCTCGATGTCGTTCTCGGGCGATCGCGACAGAATCACGAGCATTTCGGCGACGCTATCGCGATCGAGAAAATGACCCAAACCGGGATAAACCAAGGCGAGCAGGGTCAGCAAGGCGCGGATCGTCGGCGAACTGACCAGGGGTCGCTGTTCGTTGAGCGAATCGACCGGGATCTCGTGGCTGCTGAGGTGATCCATGAGGGTGTAGCGGGCGATCGCATCCAAACCGGGGGCGATGACGGCGATCTCCCCAGGTTTGACTTGACCCTGGCGGACGGCGGCGGCGATTTCTTCCCCGGTGGCGCGCAGCAGTTGAGCCCGGGAGGACGTTTGGATCGCCGCAAAGGGCAGGGCTTGAAATTCCATGCCTGCGGGACGGGCGTAGATGGCGGGATTGTCGAGCAGTTGCAACGCGATCGGGCCAAAGGTTTCGCGCAAGCCACTGGGGCGCTTCAACTGCTCGTACTGGCAGCGATCGCCCAATCGCTGTAGGGCCTCGGGATCGGCGCCCAAACCGGAGCGGATACCCCCTTGGGGATTGTAAGTAAAGGTGCCGACTGCTCCCGCATCGAGCAGGATCTCGAATAAATCTCGGGTAATGGCGGGGTATTCGTCGGTATCGTCGGCGAAGACGGCCCGATAGCGCCGAGTCAGGCGGTCTCGATACACCGGATCGGGCAGTAAATGCCGCCAGTAGAGTTCGGTCATCAGACCGTAGGTTAACAAACCCCGTTCCAAGCACCACTGACGCCATTGATGCAGACAGGCCCCCATCGATTCCCACAAGAAGGGTAAGTCGTCATCTAAACCGAAGCCGTCTTGCAGCAATTGGGGGATGTCTTCGTAGGGAAGACCCCTGGCGGCGGCGAGTTGGAATAAGTCGAGGATCCGCCGCACGAGGCGATACTCGCTGGTGTGTTCTTGGCGCAATTTGCCTTCGTCTAAGGCACGGCGCCACAGGGCTGTGGCGAGCTCTTGTTCGGTTTCCGGTCGGACGTGCAAGGGGAAGTGGGCGGACAGGTGTAGGGTTTTGACGAGTAAGGGCCAAAATAAGAGGACTTCGCGCCGGAAAAAGCCGAGGGGGGTTGTGGTGTCGATCGCGTAGGTGGGATAGGCTCCGCGCGCTCTCATCCGGGCGCCGAGGCGATCGCGCAGGTCGCGGCGATCGCTGCTAGTGGCCGAGATGACCAGCAATCCGGGGGATCCACTTTGGCGATCGCGGCGTCCTCCGTCGTCGGTCGCCTCGCGATCGTCGATCTGTTCGCAGAGGCGATCGAGCAACCGCTTGGTTTTGCCCGTGCGACTGGCTCCCTCAATCCAAACTGAGTCTAAAAATACCATCTATTTTTCAGCAACTTTGTTAAGATATTACGAATTATGCTGGGTTTATTTTTCAGCGACTTTTCTCTAATCTAGTTTAGAGTTTAGAGTTAAATAGAGGGGGTGACGATCGCCCGGTCGGCGCGATCGTCGAGGGCTTCCATTCGCGCCCTAATGGGAGAAAATAAAGCAAAAGCCTGGGATCGGGATGAGGGATAGACGGGGCGATCGCGCCGTTGAAATCTTCCCGGATTTTATTTTTTTCCGAGCGAGCGCGCGAGTGAATCTTGTAGAAATTCGTAGATTCATCCCACACACTCGATCGATGAAAAAACACAAAGCAAGTAAAAAGCCCGGATACTTAAAATCAATCCGTCAATGGTTTTATGGAACCCCCAACCGCTCCCTAGATCTGGCCTATCGCGCCGCCCTCAAAATTGAAGAAATCGAAAAAAAACATTTCCACGGTAACGCGATCGTCCCGGATTTTAACGAGGCAGGTGAAAGTGTTTCTTCTTATTTTACTTCCGAATTACAGCGCAATTTAGGAATTATCAAAGTTCGGCTCGCAGAATTTAGAAATAGTCGTTCTTTTTTGGACATTTTACAGCAAACCATCGATCCGCAATCCAAAATTGGCGAAAGTCATGACGGCTATTATCTCAATTCGGAAGAACTCGGCGAAGAAGCCGTTTTAATTTTAGATAAACTGAACTTTATCGATCGCGTTCTCCAACGCTACGAAGGCGCCCGTCCTGCGGAAAAACCCGGCGCCAAGCTCGCCAAACCACCCACGGCAAAATCATCGGATTCGTCCGCCCCATCGGCGTCTCAGGGTCTTGCGAGAACGATCGATCCCTACGCGATCGATACTTCGCCGGAGGGGCGATCGTTGGCCAATACTAATGTCAATAATAATGCCAATCTTCCCAACAAAACACGCCCGCGAATTGCCGAAGATACCACCAAAGATCTAGGGCCAATTTCCAATCAAACCAGCTTTTTACCGCGATCGATCTTGAGAACCCTCGATCGCGTCAAACGGGAATTAGACCCGAAAGCAGAAGAAGAAGTCGTACAAGAATTTCGCAGTTCTAAAACCAAAACCGTTATTTCGCTCAAATTTATTCTGCTCATTATTCTGATTCCCCTCCTCACCCAACAAGTTTCTAAAAACTTCATCGTCGGCCCCATTTACGATCGCGTCGTCGGCGGAAACGGCGAAATTTTTATTAACGTCGATATGGAAGAGGAAGCCTTCGTCGAACTGCATCGATATAAAGAAAAATTAGAATTCAAAAATCTAATTGCCAAAGAACTCGAACACCTCTCCGAAGACACCAACGAAGAATTAAACTTCAAAAACACCTTACATCCCTTATCGGAAGAGGAAATCGAGGATAAAGTCAAACATAAAGTTTTGGAAATTGCCGAACAATATAGCAAAAGAAGCGCTGACGCCATTCAAAACATTTTTGCCGATATTTTTTCCTTCGTCGCTTTTGGGATGGTGATTTACACCAGCAAACGCGAAATTGAAATTCTAAAATCCTTCATCGACGATCTCGTTTACGGACTCAGCGACAGCGCCAAAGCCTTCATCATTATTCTATTTACCGATATCTTCGTCGGATTCCACTCCCCCCACGGTTGGGAAGTGATTTTAGAAGGAATTTCCCGCCATTTAGGCTTACCGGAAAGTCGAGAATTTATTTTCTTATTTATTGCCACCTTTCCCGTTATTTTAGATACGGTCTTCAAGTATTGGATTTTCCGATATCTCAACCGTATTTCACCTTCCGCCGTGGCGACCTATCGAAATATGAATGAATAACCGTTTTTACCCCCCAGTGGCGTACTCCTCTTGCACACTTCCCAGTAAAAATTGAGCGCATCACCGATTAATAATCCCATCCGGCATAATCGTTCCCGTTAAATCCGCATCCACGAGTTTTGTATTTCTCAAATACGCCTCTTGAAGATTAGCCTCAGTCAAAACCGCATCGGTCAAATCGGCCCCGTAGAGATTGGCCCCGCTTAAATTGGTTTGGCGTAACACCGCCCCTTTTAAGCGGGCGCCGCGTAAATCTGCCCCGGACAAATCCGCAGAATCGAGATAAGTCGGCATCGCTTCGCATCCCGGGCGATCGCACTGTCCGCGAAAAGGATCCACCTGCAATAACTCCGCCCCGCGTAAATTGGCCCGCCGCAAATTCGCATCAATTAATAACGCCCCACTCAAATCGGTAAAACTCAAATCCGCAAACTCCATCATCGCCCGATTGAGCTTGCTGCGGACTAAATTCGCCCCGCGCAAATTGGCACTTTGTAAATTCGTTTCCGTTAAATTCGCCAGGGATAAATTCGCCTGAGTCAAATTCGCTTCCGACAAATCGGCGCGCACTAAATTCGCCCCGGAAAGATTGGTGCGATAGAACGCGGCCCCCTTGAGGGTCGCATCGCGCAAGTCCGCCGCCTTGAGATGAGAAACCACCTGACCCGGTTCGACCCCAGAAAGGGGATCGCGACCGACATCCTCCGGATGGGGTTGAACCATGCGCGCTTCCGAGAGATTGGCGCCGGACAGATCGGCCCATCGCAAATTAGCGCCGCGCAAATCGGCGTGCATGAGATTGGCCCCCGCCAGTTCGGCCCCGCGCAAGTCGGCCCCTAATAAATCGGCCCGTTCGAGATCGGCCCCTTGTAATTTGGCTCCAATCAAGTCACAACCGCGACATTCATTATCTTTTAATAGGCGATCGAGATGGTTGGGATCGACGGCTTGCGCGGGAAACCCGATCCAGGACGCCGCTATCAGTGCAACGCCGAACAATTGAGGGAATTTGAAGGTTGAAAAATCCAGAAGGTTGCCGTTCATTTGGATTTTAGATTTTAGATTTTGGCTCGAATCCCGATATTACTCCGCTTGGGGATAGTCTTGCCATAATTCGGTCAGTTGGCGCAGACTCTGAGCGTTACCATTGCCGAGAATGAGATGATCTAATAACGGAACTTGTAACAATTGTGCGGCTTTGAGTAACTGGCGGGTGAGTTCGATGTCCTCGGGACTCGGTTCGAGATGGCCCGAGGGGTGGTTGTGGGCAACGATCGCCCGGGTGGCGCCGTGACGCAGCACTTCCCGAAAAATATCGCGCGGGTGGGCTAAGGTTTCCGTCGCCGTTCCCACGGTCAGCACTTTATTGCCGAGTAAGCGATTCTTGACATCGAGGAACAACACGGCAAATTTTTCTTGAGATTGCCACATTAACTGGTGACTGAGGATGGCGGCGGCGGCGTCGGGACTGTCAATCACTTTGCTTTCTGTCGTTTGAGCGTAAAAAACCCGTTTTCCTAATTCGATCGCCGCCAGTACGGTTGTCGCTTTCGCCGGACCGATCCCGGGAATTTGCATTAACTCCTGAATGGGGATCTCGCGTAAAACCGCTAAGGGGTCGCGCTCGTTTTCGCCGAGTTTGTGTAAGACATGCTGACCTAAACCGACTGCGGAAAGCTTTCCCGGACCTTGACCCGTCCCTAGTAAAATGGCGATCAGTTCGGCGGTACTCAAGCTTTGGGGACCGTGGTGGATCAGTCGCTCCCGGGGTCGCTCGTTTTTGGGTAAATCGGCTATTCTGAGGCTGTAGGTCATCGGCTACCCGACTCAATGGCTCGATAAAATGGCGATCCTCCCATTAAATCATACAAAGTGTAGGAGAAAGTCAAGTATCTTCAGAGTCAACGGCGCATCCTATACCCTAGGGAGACGATCGCCCGTCCCCGGGGCGATCGTTGAAACACCATGAGGCGCCTGCTACTACGAAGGTCGGCGATCGCGGGTCTGCTCGTCCCCGTTCTGTTGGCAGTTTTCGGAGATCGAGCGGTCCGAGGACTCTCGGTTTTAGACACGATCGCCGAAACCGGAGTCATCGACCTCGGGGTGCGATCGGATCTGGTTCCCTTTGGCTATCGCCATAGCGACGGCGATCTGACGGGATATTGCATTGATTTTGTCGATTTGCTGCGCCGTCAGTTGCTCGATCCCCTAAATCGCCGTCTCCCTCTCGGCGTTCGCTTATTTCCCACCGATTCTCAGCCGGAGTTCGAGTTAGCGATCGATCGCATCGTTCAGCTCGATTGCGGTCCTCACGCGATCGCCGCGACCCGCGATCGCCCGGTTGCGGTATCGATTCCCTTTTTCGTCACGGGAGTGCAGTTTTTCGTCAAATCTGGGGAGGGGGCGATCGATCCGGATTCCGACTTGGAAGGAAAGGCGATCGGGGTGATTCGGGGAACGACGGCCCAAACGTATCTCGAAACCGAATATCCTTTAGCGGATCTCAAGATCTTTCAAGGATCCTACGGGGTTCGTCGAGGCATTGAAGGGGTCATTTCCGGACGTTTGGACGCTTTCGCTACCGATGGGATCGTGGCGATCGGGGAAATGGCCCGCCGGGGTTTGTCCGCGAATCAATATCAACTGATTCCCGACATTCCACTGACTTGCGAACCTTACGGAATGCTGTTACCGCCAGAGGATCCGCAGTGGAAAGCTTTGGTCGATCGCGCGATCGCCAGTCCCGAACACGAACGGATTTGGAATCGGTGGTTTGGGTCGATAATGACAGATTTAGACCGCGATCTCGACGGGTCGTCGATCGTCAATTTTGAAGGAATTGCAGATCGTTGTTTTGAAAAGATCGAACGATCGAGCTTCGATCCCGATTCAATAGAAAAGGTGAGAATGGCGATCGGGGAACGGCGATCGCCACTTCCCTATTTTCGGTTTCATTTTCTTTTCTCAAAACAAATTTCCTTCACTGTTATCGATTGAAAATCGATCGTCGTCGATCCCCAAGATTGATTACAATGGCGGTGCTACATTTGGTGGATGGTGTGAGGTAGCGCTTCGTGCTTATGCACAAACGTCGAAGAAAACAACACAAACAACCGAAAAAACCAGTGGCGATCGCGCAGCGACGCCAGAGGCGGATCGCCTTGACGAGTATCTTGGCGTTGTCGGTCGGGATGTCGATGCCCGATCCGCAAGCACAAGCCCCTCCCAAACCCCCAGAAACTTCGACAACGGGCGTTCGCGAAGCGTATCGCACTGCGGATGTTCCAGAAACCCCAGCGTTCCCCCCAATCGTCCCGATCGGCGATCGCGCGATCGCCGCCTATGAGAAATTGTCAGAAACCCTGCAAGAAAAACAGTTTGAACTTGAGGGAAAACTGACGGGTCAGCCCTATTGGGAACGAGCTTTACAACGGGGAAAACGGGCGACCGAATTAGCCAAATCGGATTTGAAAGAAGTCGATCTCCTTTACGAAATTAAAGACCTTTGGGAAGAGGCGATCGCCTTACTCGAAAAAATTCCCCCGGAAACGCCGTACCGCGATCGCGCCCGTCAAAAACTACCGGAATATCGCCAAAATTTAGCGCAGATCGTCTACACTTTAGAAGTCGCCAAGTCCGATTTTCTCGTCCCGATCGCCCGCAATAGCGGCTTGTCCGATCGCGTCAAAATCACGATTTGTCACCTCCATAGCGGCATTTGTCGGCGCTTGCGCGGTAACGAACCCGCCGCGTCCGCCGCGAGTTTGATGAAAGTGCCGATCGTCGTGGCGTTGATGGACAAGCTCACTCGGGAAAATATTCGCTTCGATACGCCGATTTATGTCGATCCCGGCAATTTTACCGAAGATGCTTCGGAAATTCGCACCGGGGAAACTTATCCGATTCACAAACTGTTGGTGGAAACGATCGCCCACAGCAGCAACATCGCCCCCAACCAATTGATCGACTATCTCGGCTGGGATTATATCAATCAAGTCTTAGCGGATCGCGGTTATGAAGTCATGCGCGTTCACTCTAAATTCGTCGGCGATCTCATTTATCCGCGCAATCCCGGCAACCGTCGCAACACGATTACCAGCGACGAACTCACGGACATGATGATGCGCCTGTACAATCGCGAACATCTCGGCGATGAAATTATTCTCAATGCTTTAGAAAAGCAGTACGATCTCGCCCTCGGTTTTGAAGGATTGAAGGGAGCTTTCGGTAACTGGTTGGGAGAAAAAACAGGTCAGACGTCTAAAGTGTTGGGAACCACGTTGGCGATGAATTTATTCGGCGAAACCTATATCATTACGGTGATCGACGATGGTTTTTACAGCGAGCCGAGTATCCGCCAGTTTATCTCGGAAGTGGCGGAATATATTTTCCAAAGCGGGCAGTTATAGCGTTGTTCAAACAAAGGACTCGACCGATCTCCCCCCCTTGTTAAGGGGGGTTGGGGGGGGATCTGAATTCTCAATCGGCAATGGACTCGGCTAGTCTCCCCCCTTCTTAAGGGGGGTTGGGGGGATTTGAATTCTCGATCGATACTTCTCAATTCTCAATCAACAATGCTCAAAATTATGGTCGATTCAAGCGATCGCACCTCCCCGATCGATCTCCATGTCAGCGTGCGCGGGTCGGGCTTTCCGTTGTTGTGTTTGCACGGACATCCCGGTTCCGGGCGATCGATGTCGGTGTTTGCCGATCGCCTGTCGCGACGGTTTCAAACGTTGTCGCCGGACTTGCGCGGTTACGGTCGCTCGCGCGCCTCGGGAGACTTTCAAATGAGCGACCATCTCGGCGACCTGGATACCCTCCTAGATCGCCACGGGATCGGTCAGTTTGCGGTCTTAGGATGGTCGTTAGGGGGAATTTTGGCGATCGAACTCGCTTTGCGCCATCCGGGGCGGGTCACGGGCTTAATTCTCGTGGCGAGTGCGGCGCGACCTCGGGGCAACCATCCCCCGGTCTCTTGGCAAGATTTACTGTATACGGGAGTTGCGGGACTGATTAACCGGGTCGTCCCGGCGTGGTCGTGGAATATCGAAACGTTTGGCAAGCGATCGCTGTTGCGCTACTTACTCGGAGAGCACACCCCAGAGGCTTATCGCTATCTGGCCTCGGAGGGGATGGACGCTTATTTGCGAACCAGTTCGGCGGCGACGCGGGCGTTAAACCGGGCGTTGCGGGCGCGCTACGATCGCAGTGCCGATTTAGGGCGGATTGACTGTCCGGCGTTAGTCATGGCGGGGGCAGCCGACTGCCACATTACGGCAGAGTCCAGTTGGGAGACGGCGAGTCTCTTACCGGGCGCCCGATGGCAGTGCTACCCCAATAACGCCCATTTATTCCCTTGGGAAATTCCCGATCGCGCGATCGCGGTGGTGGAAGGCTGGGTCGAGGAAAACTGGCACGCGATCGTGCCGAGTTCTTGAGCCCATCCAGAATGCTCCTCGCCCCTACATCTGCCCGCTAAACACCGGAGACCCATGGTACGGGTTTAAATCCGCCAGTTCGTCGTAAATGGTCAGATCTTGCGGTTTGCACCGTTTGATGCTGATGTTGATACCCTGGGCATTTTCTTGTTGCAGGTCTTCGAGATAGCCTTTGGTGGCTGTTTCGGCATCCTGCTTGCTGAAAAACGGACCGAAGTAGTAGGTACACCCGGGTTTTTCGGTCACGATTTCAGCCCAACACGCCAAACCGAAGAGATTGAGCAAGGAAATTAAGAGTTCTTTAATCTCGTTCATTGTCTTTGCCGATTTACTGAAGGTTGTCTGAGGTGAACAAAAGGAGCTTGAGAAATTATTTACATTTCTTTATACTCGCTTGGATTACTTTTTTCAATCCGATTTTTTGACGCGATCGAGGTGGAGGGTCTGTCCCCATCGCTGGCGGAAGATCTCGTAAAGCACCATTCCCGTAGCCACCGAGACGTTGAGGCTAGGGGTTTTGCCTTGCAGGGGGATCGAAATCAGAAAATCGCAATGGCGTTGTGTCAACAAACTCAGACCTTCGCCTTCGGAACCGACCACTAAGGCGATCGGACCGGAAAAGTCGAGGCGGTGGACGGAATCTTTGGCATTGGCTGCGGTACCGTAAATCCAAAATCCGGCTTCTTTCAAGGCTTCTAGGGCGCGACTCAAATTGACGACGCGAGCCACGGGAAAGGTTTCCAAGGCTCCGGCGGCGACTTTCATCACCGTGGAGGTGATCCCGACGGCGCGCCGTTGGGGGATGACCAAGCCTTGAGCGCCGATCGCCTCTGCGGTGCGGACGACGGCGCCTAAGTTGTGGGGATCGTTAATCCCGTCGCCGATGACGATCACTGGATTTTCACTCGCCGCTAAGGC
The DNA here is from genome assembly GCF_012295525.1 of Oxynema aestuarii AP17. Taxonomy (GTDB): domain Bacteria; phylum Cyanobacteriota; class Cyanobacteriia; order Cyanobacteriales; family Laspinemataceae; genus Oxynema; species Oxynema aestuarii. The sequence goes on from NZ_CP051167.1 coordinate 3,009,898, forward strand.
GCGCTCGATCAGTTCGGCTAATTCAATATAGCGATAAGGGGATAATTGGGCGGCAACCCCTTGATGGGTGCGTCCTTGGGTCATTTGGTCGAGCCGCCGAAAATCGACTTCATCGACGGTGGCGCCATTGGCTTTGGCTTGTTCGATCGCCGAGTGGAACCGGGGATCGTAGCGCAGTTGCGGCGTAATCCAAATGCGATGGAAGGTATGTTGATTTTCTAGGGCGCTCAAGACGCTGTGACGACCGTAGATCAAATCCCCGGAGTCGCCGTCGGAATCGGGGCGATCGCGATCCCCTCTCAAGGGTTTGCGGCTTTTACCTTTGAAAATGGGGCGATCGGTACGTTTGTTTCCCCGAGGGGATTTGGGAAAAGGTTTTTTGGGGGTCATGTCATTCCTTCATAACATTTGCTCGTCGCTCGCTTGGCACCTGGAGGACGGCGCGATCGTCATCACGGGCGCGATCGCGGCTGACTCCAGGGCGATCGAGTCAATCTTGGGATTTGGCGTTTGCTTCGCTCCCGAGAGGGTCTAGATCTAGATCTAATTTGCCTAAAAGTTCTGCCAACCGGAGGGGATCGCTTAAGTACAAGTACCCCACCAAGGTTTCTAAGCTGGTCGCTTGTCGGTAAATCGTCGGGTGAATTCGCTTGGGCTTGCCAAAGGTTGCATTTCGTCCTCGTCTGACGATTTCGATCTCTGACGAACTCAGATAAGGTTCGAGGGATTGCAGGTGACGAGCTTGAGCTTCCGCTCGCACTTGCTCGACTACCTTCTGATGATAAATCTTTTGGCGTTTGGGTGGGAAGAGGTAATGGCTGCGAATATACAACTCGTAAACGGCATCGCCCAAATAGGCTAAAGCTGCTGGAGAAAGCTGGTTGAGGTCGGCGATCGAACGTGTTGCCGTCCCGAGGCGATCGAACGGCGATTCTCCGTCGCTGGGGGAAACCATTCGATCTCGATCTCGATTCCCCGTCATCGGCTGCCTCCCCGGCGCTGAAACGTGCCCACGGTACGAGCGATCGACGGACTCCATCCCGGGGGCGCCAGTCGTGGCCGCTCGAACCGGGGGCGATCGCCTGCTGTCGAGTTACAGCATACAGCAGGTTGAGGGTTAAAAAGAAAATTCATCTTCACTCTGGGAATCGACCGCCAACGGGTCAGGAGGAGTGGTGGGATTGTATTCCCTAGGGGGCGATCGGGATCGTCATCAATATCAATGCCGGAAGCGGCGATCGCTCGCAGTGAGCCTACCTCAGATCGCCGACTCGGCATCGTCGCGCCCTCCCGTCGAGAGCGCGGATAGTCCTTTCCCCCCATGACAACGCCTTCGCGATCGCGGGCGTCGGTCGAAATCGGTCGAAAAAAGAACAAGCTATCCAGATCCAATCCTGGATAGCCCTCGTTCAGACTTGACACTCAAGCCTTGCTGACATTCTCTAGAGCTTGGTCAACCGAAGGTTGCAAAGATAAAAATTTCTCCAGACGAACCAGCTTGACCGTTTGAGTGACGCGCGCATTGGTAACGATTTGTAAAGACCCTTCAGAACTTTGGGCTTTTTTAACAAGCTGAACTAGAGCACCCAAGCCAGAACTATCTACAAAATCAATAGTAGACAGGTCTAAAATCACGTTCTTCGGACCTTCGTCAATGCACTTACCGATCGCCTTGCGGAAAGTTGCTTCCGAAAAAGCATCGAGTAACCCCGTGAGGCGGAATAATTGGTAGTTATCCCCGACTTCGCGTGTGCCTCTGAGGCTGACGGTCAGGGTTAATGGCTCAGGAATAACGCCCTCCTAGCTGAATACTCCTCAAATCGACGCTTAAGTATAAAAGCTTTCTGAGATCTTGTCCACTCTCCCGAGGGGAAATTTGACAACTCTCCGTGGGCTTTAGGGAATCGAACTGGACTAAAACGCCCAAAATCCGGCAGTTTTGACCTTCGCGCGATCGCCCCTTTTTTTGAGAAAAAAACTCAATAAAAATTTAAGCTTTTGACAACTTTTGACCGGATTTTGGCAGATCTGCGCTTGGGGGAAGCGGGCAAAAGGCTCGCCCCCCCGTGGGATCTGACCTAATTCACGGCTGCCCGCGATTCGCGCATCGTCTGTACGAAACGCTCGAAAATGTAGTCCGAATCGTGGGGACCCGGGCTCGCTTCCGGGTGATATTGAACCGAGAAGATCGGTAGGGTTTTATGACGCAACCCGGCGACAGTGCGATCGTTGAGATTGAGGTGGGTCACTTCGATCTCCGGGCCCAAGGAGTCGGGATCGAGGGCAAAACTGTGGTTTTGGCTGGTAATTTCGACCTGACGCTGCAATCCGGCGGGTTGGTTCAAGCCGCGATGGCCGAATTTGAGTTTGAAGGTTTCGCCGCCGAGGGAGAGTCCGAGAATTTGGTGACCCAGACAAATCCCGAAAATCGGTTTTTGGCTTTCGAGGAGGGCTTTCGTCGTCGAGATCGCCTCCGTGACGGCGGCGGGGTCTCCCGGACCGTTCGAGAGAAAAATCCCGTCGGGATTGTACTTGAGAATCTCTTCCGGCGGCGTATTGGCGGGAACCACGACGACCCGACAGCCGTAACTTGCCAAACGGCGCAGGATATTGCGTTTGACCCCCAAATCGAGGGCGACTACGGTGAGGCGATCGCCATTGGTCGTCCCCGGTTCGGCGCGGAATTCCCAGTGACCGTCCGTGATCTCGGACCACTCGTAAGCGGTGGGGGTGCTCACTTGCGGAACCAAGTTCAAGCCCTTCATATTGGGGGCGGACTGAACCCTCGATAGTAATTCAGCCGGATCGAGAATTTCCGTAGAGATGCCGCCATTCATAGCACCGACAATGCGAATTTTGCGGGTCAGGGCGCGGGTATCGATCCCGTAGATGCCGGGAATGTTATGTTTTTTCAAATAGTCCGGTAAAGATTGACTCGATCGCCAGTTACTCGGACGCTGGCAGATGTTGCGAGCGATCGCCCCTTTAACTTGAGGACGGTCCGATTCTTCATCTTCTGCATTGACGCCCGTATTGCCCAACTCGGGGTAAGTAAACGTGACGATCTGGCCGCAGTAACTCGGATCGGTCAGCACCTCTTGATAGCCAGTCATGCCTGTATTGAAGACCACTTCACCAATAGACGTGCCACTGGCGCCAAAAGACCAACCCCGATAAGACGTTCCATCGGCGAGGACGAGCAAAGCAGGTTGAGTATCGGAAAATGGCATAGGAACCTCGATAAGCGATCGGGTACGAGCGATAAATAGCGATAAATTGTCTAGGGCTTGTGTTCCGGCTTGAGCGAAATCGAGAGGCTGGTTTCGGCGTGCGCGTTCACCCTCTCTTTCCGGTAATGACTCTACCGCAATCGGAAGCCCTGTGGCTCCGAGTCAGTCGCCCGGAGCGAGCGATTCTTGACAGTCCCCGAACTCAAGGGACGGGGATTCTCGCGCGATCGGGAGTGCAACGACTTTCCCCTCGGCGAGCTTCGTCATTATCCCACGAGGGGTTCGGGTCTGGGAGGATTCGACGTGGATTTATGTAAAGAGGCGATCGCTTTTTCCGGGGTCGGATCGCGACCTCGTGCCATTTTCGGGAGGGGCGATCGCTCGAAAATTACCTCAATTTGGGCATCCTAGATAATAACGGCGATCGCCTCGCTCGGGTTCGAACCAGCGCCCCTATTCAACTTTAGGAGTCAACAATCATGAAAAAAATACTCGGCATCCTACTGATTTTAGCGGGGGGGAGTTTCTGGTCGGTACCGCTCCGGGCCCAAGAATATCCGGGCTGTTTCCTAATCTTCGACGATGAAAACGTCATTCAGCTAGACGAAGTTTGTCCGCTACCTCCGACGGTCGAGGGGCGAGCTGCCAATCCCGGATTTATTGAAATTCCGATCAAACGCCGAGATGCAGGAATTCCGGTGGTCGATGTCTTAATCAACGGCAATAAAAGCTTTGAAATGATGTTCGATACCGGAGCGAGTGGCACGGTCATCACCCAAACCATGGCGGAGCAATTAGGTTTAGAAGAGACGGGAACGGCTCGGGTCAATACCGCCAGTCAAAATGATTTAGAAGTATCGGTTACTCAAATAGATTCCATTGAAATTAATGGCATTCGTGCCGACAATTTATCCGTTGGTATTTCTCCGACGCTCGATATTGGATTGCTCGGACAAGACTTTTTCGGAGGATACGACGTAACGATTAAGGAAGAAATTATTGAATTTCGGATGCGGGAGAGCGCCTCAACGGGAAGTCCGTAGGTTAAAGGAAAAAGAGAGCACTGCAAGAAAAAGAGAGAACCGCAAGGGCGATCGCCGTTCTCTCTTTTTAAACTTGCCAAGGTTATTCCAAAAAACAATAAAAACCGTAAAAAGCGTTATTTTTGCAAAAACGCCGCCAATTGTTCCAACTTCGACCAAGCGGCACCACTGGCGAGAATATCGCGGGCGAGTTCGATCCCGCGCGGGTGGTCTTCGGTAGAAATTTTTCCGGCCACCTCCAAGGCGAGAGCGGCATTGAGCGCTACCACGTCCTGTTGCGCCTGGGTTCCCTTCCCTTGGAGGAGCGATCGCAGGATCTCCATATTTTCATTCAAATCGCCGCCGCGTAAAGCCTCGGTCGGGGCGCCCTGCAAGCCCAATACCCTCGGATCGAGGGTGGCGGTATGCACTTCGCCGTCGGCCCAGATGGCCAAGTCGGTTAAATCGGCTAACCCGGCTTCGTCGAGCTTTTCGCGTCCGTGAAGGACGATCGCGCGATCGAGCCCTAACAGACCCGCCGCCCGGGCAATTTCTGGGAGCAATCCACTATCAAAAACGCCAATCACTTGACCGTTCGGGCGCAAGGGATTCACCAACGGCCCGAGCAGATTAAATACCGTGCGAACCTTCAACGTTTTTCGCAGGGGCGCCACGCTCTTCATCGCCGGATGCCAGCCGGGGGCGAATAAAAAGGTAACGCCGACTTCATCGAGAGCGGCCCGCACTTTCTCCGGGGGGCTATTTAAGGGAACTCCCAAGCCTTCGAGAACGTCGGCGGAACCCACTTTGCTCGACGCGGAACGGTTGCCGTGTTTGGCGACGGGAACCCCAGCCGCCGCAGCGACGAAGGCGACCGCCGTGGAAATATTAAAGGTCGAGGCGCCATCGCCCCCGGTGCCGCAGGTGTCGATCGCCGGAATGCTGCCGGACGCATTAGGATGGGACAGGGGGGTTGCCTGGGCTTGTAGCACCCGCGCCATCCCGGCCAACTCGTCGGCGCAAACGCCTTTGGCTTGCAAGGCGGCGAGAATGGCACCGGATAACACCGGGGGGATTTGCTCTTGGAGCCAACCGAGCATCAGTTGACTGGATTGCTCGCCTGTTAGGGATTCTCGGTCGAGCAGTTGTTGGAGCAGTTCGGACCAGTTGATTTCAGTAGATGGGAGGGTCACGGTAGGATTTTGCACTTGAGCTGAGGGAAACTGAGGTCGTTAGCGGGTTGTGTCTCGATTCGAGGTCTCGATGAGGTCGAGCCGAGGGATCCCGTACTGTTCTTTTAACCTCCAATTTTCTCACAGTCATTTGCGAATCCTAAGAATGAATTTGAGTTTGGGGTGAGGGGGTCAAACTGAGGAGCGAGCGAAAACTTACCCGGAAATTGAGGCTATGCAACCCCAAAATTTAGAATCTCAAGATTTAATGGTTTTGCCCGTTTCGCAACCGTTAACGGGCGATCGCCCGACGATTGAAGCACAAAAAGGCGATCGCCCTTCTGGGTTCAAACGCTTTTTTGGGCGTTTGGGAATTCGTCAAAAAATTGGCTACGGCTATGCTCTGGCGGCGACGATCGCGATTGGCGGGGCGATCGCCGGACACCAGATTGAAGAACTGCACAAAACGAGCGCCCGCGAACAACTTCATCTCGCTCACGAAGCTGCCACAACGATTGCTGAATTGCAAAATTCAATTCAGCTCGTGCGGACCTATCAACAACGCTTAATTATCGATCTCAATGCCAATCGTCTCACCGACTATGAATTCCATCGCATTAAGCAAGAGCTTGTCCGTCTCGAAGGGTTTATCAACTCTTCTATTGTTGTCGTTGAAAACAATCACCTCAAGCTCGACAATTCCTACCACCAGCAAAACTACAATAAACTGCGAGATTTATTGGGAAAATATCGTCCAGTTGTTGAAAATTATTTGACTCAGTTCAATCAAACCCTCGATACGATTCATGCTACTCTTTTAAATCCCACGGAAGCCAATCGCGCCCAACAAACGATCGCCAGCTTTGTCAAAACGGATACGGCACTTCAATTCTTGGAACTTTCCCACGATCTGGCCAGTTTAGTCACGGCTTTACAAGATGAAGAACAAGAAGAATTCCAAGATTATCAAGAAGCGGAAGCTCTCGGAACGACGATTTCTTTTTTGAGTTTGCTGATTGCTGCTGCTATTTCAGCCATCTTGGCGATTTATACCAGTCATGCGATCGCCCATCCTTTAGAAGTCACGACTAAGGTCGCCCGCCAAGTCACGGAAGAGGGGAATTTTAAATTACAAGCTCCGGTGACGACTCAAGATGAAGTGGGAATTTTAACTACATCTCTCAATCAATTAATTCAGTGGGTCGATCGCTATACCCAGGAGTTACAACAAACCCAAGCCCAACTGATTCAGACGGAAAAAATGTCGAGTTTGGGTCAATTAGTGGCGGGAGTCGCTCACGAAATTAATAACCCGATTACTTTTATTCAGGGGAATATTAATTACCTCGATGAAAGTTTGCAGGACTTATTCAAACTCGTGACGCTCTACCAAGGGCAATCGGTAGCTGCGAACGAAGAAATCGAAGCGTTAGAGCAAGATCTCGACTTGGATTTTCTGAGGGAAGATTTGCCAAATATGTTGCGATCCATGCATCGCGGAACGGAACGGATCGAAAAAATCGTGCAGTCGTTGCGAAATTTCTCGCGACTGGACGAGTCGGAACTCAAAATGGTGGATCTTCACGAGGGGTTGGAAAGTACTTTAGTGATGGTTCATAGTAAATTGGACGATCGCATCGAAGTCGTGAAAGATTATGGCGATTTACCCGAGGTGGAGTGTTATCCCGCTCAATTGAATCAGGTGTTTCTCAATGTCATTCAAAATGCGATCGATGCGGTTCTCGATCGCGACGATCTCCCGGAAAATAAGCGGCAAATTTGCATTATCACTCGGCAATTAGATCGCGATCGCGTGCAAGTCAGAATTGAGGATAACGGGGCGGGAATTCCGGTGGAGATTCAAAATAAAATTTTCGACCCCTTTTTTACGACGAAACCCGTGGGTCGCGGGACGGGGTTGGGATTGGCGGTGAGTTATCGAATTATCGAACAACACGGGGGTACGGTTCAGATCAGTTCGCAAGTCGGACGAGGAACCCAGGTGACGATCGCCTTATCGGTGAAAGCATCGGAATCTGCTGGATCGCCCTCGTGAAGGGGACTCAATTGAGTTCGGGGCGATCGCCTGTCGGCAAAAGCGCTTAGAATCGAATCCGTAGAGCGATCGCCGCAGGAACTTATCATGGATCGGGTCTGGCTAGAACGGGCTGAATATATTGCCGTTGCGTTGGCAGTGGTCGGGTCGATGTTGGCTTTGATTTACGGTCAGGCCCTTTACGCGATCGCGCCGATTTCTTTATGTTTGGCGCTCAATCTGCTCAACCGTTCCGCCAGCAAACGGGCGAACCGACGGACGATGAATCAGCTTCAAGAACAAGTCGCCAGCATTCACAGTGTCGAGAACGATTTGGTGCAGAAAGTCGAATACGCTTTAGAACGATTGCAAGGGATGGACTCGGGAGGATCGTCCCAAGATGTGGTCACTCTGATGGCGGCGCTCAAACAACTGCGATCGCAATTGCAATTACAAAATCGCTGCGTGGATGCGATGCAAGCGCAACTCGACTCGCTGACCGAACAGTTCAGAACGCGCCCGGAATTGGAACAAATCGACAGTCTCAGCGCCGTGATCGTGGCGCTCAAACAGTCTCTCGATCGCCTGCCCCCTTCGGAAAATCAATGACTCCAGCTTCTTCATCTCCCCGTCACGCCCGCTTGATCGAGCTGTTCTCCGCCATTCAAGGGGAAGGGCTCAATGTCGGTACCCGGCAGTTATTTATCCGGTTTGCGACGTGCGATTTACGCTGTTGGTTCTGCGACAGCGCCCGGACGTGGCGATCGCCGGAAACTTGTCAGATCGAGAAAACCCCGGGAGGGCGCGATTTTGAAAGCCATCCCAATCCGGTCGGTGGCGACGATTTGCTCGCCTGGATCGAACGGCAAAATGTCCCCGGGTTGCACGACAGCATCAGCCTCACCGGGGGCGAACCGTTGTTGCACTCGCCCTTTTTAGCTGGGATTCTCCCGGAGATTAAACGGCTGACGGGTTTGCCGATCTATCTGGAAACCGGGGGTCACCGTCCGGCGCAGTTGGCGGCGATCGCCTCCGATCTCGATTTAGTCGGGATGGATATCAAACTCCCTAGCGTCAGTGGCGAAACCCATTGGGAGGAACACGGGCGATCGTTGCAACTGTGCCGAGATGCACATTTACCCGTTTTTGTCAAGGTCATTATTTCCGACCGAACCGACGCGCGGGAACTGGAACGAACCGCGCAACTCGTCGCCGAGATCGACCCGGAAATCGAGGTATTTTTGCAACCTGTCACCTTGCTGGGGAAAGAAGAACGGGCACGCCTGGAAACGGAGTGGGCGATCGCCAAGCAACCGTTGCGGGCGATCGTGTCGCCGCCTTGTCCCGATCGCGTCCTCGCATGGCAGGGACTGATGAAGCGAACGCTCAAGCGGGTTCGGGTCGTTCCCCAGACCCACAAAATGCTCGGACAACTTTAGGGCGCGATCGGGGGAATCGGAAGGGAGATGCACGGCGATCGGACGTCCCGATCCTTCCCGTCGATTCCAGAGATGCGATCGCCTGCTGGGGTTTTCAATCCGTCGATCGCTCGGTCAATCGCTCGATCGAGAACTTAGTAATTAGTAAATCGTCTCCGCATTCCCAGAAGCTTCGCGGGCCGCTTTCATCTTCGCTTTCGCCTTCGAGGCGCTGCGTTTGAGCGCTTGCAAGCGAGCTTCGTATTTAGCGCGCTGGCGTTTTTTCGGCGTAATTTCGATCGAGGTTTTCAGCGCGCTTCCCAAACTCTTGTAAGCGTTGGGGAGAGAATACCCGAAGCGCGTGGCGATCGCGATCGCCTTCTCGTCCGCTTCGATCGCCTCTTTCATCGTGCGTTCGCCGTTATTTTTTTGATATAAACGGTATCCCGCCACGCCGCACAAGGCTAACGCCAACATCAACAATAAACCATCTTGCACCCACAACTCGCCCACCGCGCCGCCTAACCCGATCGCCAGCGCCGCCATTTCCCAACCTTCCTTGGGAATCGTATCGTTTTGAATCCGGGCGACTTCATGCCAAAACAGCAAATTGCGCTGGTCGAGGGCAAACTGCTCCCACTTCACCAGGTCAATTTGAATCTCCACCTGATCGGCCCCAATTTCTTCAGTGCGGATCAACGGTGGATTGACATCGATCGACTTTTCCACCATTACCCAGCTTTGCAACTCCGGGGGGAGCAACCCTTTTAACCGCCGGAGTTCGTTCATATCCGCTTTCGTCGTCGTAAAAGAGGTCATTGCTTCAAGTCCCGACAAACATGACACAGACAATAGGTTATCACTATCTAGATCGTACTTAATTTTTGAAACTTGTCACGGTGGGAGGGCAACTCGGGAATCCGGACTGGGGAGTGGGTAGGGAAAAGAAACCCACTGTTTTAAAAAAACCGGGTTGCGGACCGTGGGGCGTCCGTCCCATTGGGGAACCTTAGAAGCGATCGCCTCCTCAATGGGCAAGGAAAAACCAGTGCTAAAGTATGGAGTCGGGATCGACGCATCTACATCGAGCCTCGGGATCGATCCCCATCCGCCCGTTTGTCCCGAATTGTTTTTCACTCCTGAGCATCTACACTCCTCGAACCGATAGCGTTCGGGCAATTCGATGAGATTGCGGTTATTTTGGAATAGAAATATTACATCCTCAAAATAGGAGAAGTCTATCCTCCTATAAGGTCGAGCGTGATTTGAAATCAGTTGTCGGCGATCGCCACCCGACAAAATTCTAAAATCTCAAATCCTACAATCTCAAATTCACAATGACTCATCCCCCCACCCCAGAACCCGATCGCCCCCGCAATCCCTTGAAGCGGTTTGTACGGTGGCTGAAACGTCCTTCAACCCTGATGATTGGCGGTGGGGTATTGGTTCTAACCACGGCGGGGGGGATTTGGGGCTATTTTTGGCTCGATCGCCAACTGGCGCCCTTAATTGGCCGACAATTGAGCGAAATTCTCAACCGTCCGGTACGGGTGGGCGAGCTGGAAGGCTTGAGTTTCAATGGGATTCGCTTCGGGCGATCGCTCGTTCCCGCCACCGCCACCGATCCCGATAGGATTTCCATTGAGGCGATCGATGTCGGTTTCGATTTATCTCCTTTAGTTTGGAACCGCTCTTTACCCCTACAAATCACCCTCGTTCGCCCCAATATTTACCTCGAACAAAACGAACTCGGGGAATGGATAAATCTAGAACTTGAAAGCAAAGAAGAAAGCGAACCGTTGCCGATCGAATTGCCGACGACGATCGCCGTAGAAAACGCCGAAATTATTTTACTGAGTTATCAAAAAACAATTCCCCTCCAACTAACCGTTAACGGAACCGCCACCTTATCCCAACAGTTTAAATTTGCCACTTACGATTTCGAGGTCGAGTTTAAACAAGGGCAAGTTCATCTGATGGGCGAAACGGCGATCGAAAGCGGACGCACGAAAGCCAATGCTCGCATTCAAAACTTAGCCCTCACCAGTCTCGATCCGGTCGTTCCGACGGGAACGCCTGTTAATATAGCCGGGGGAAACATTAACGCCAATCTGGCGATCGATCTGGCTTCTTTTGAAGAATTACCATCACTTTCGGGCACCTTTCGCCTCGATCGCGCCCAAATTGCCAGCGACTCCCTCACCGGAGTCGCCGAAGCCAGTGGATTGCTCCGCTTTCAAGGGCAAATCGTCCGCCTGGAGGAGGTTCGGGCGAGTTACGGTCCGGTATCCGTCGAAGCGGGAGGAAGCATCGATTTAAACCGGGGGTTCGATGTCGGCGTCCGCGTCAATCCCTTTCAAATTGCCGAAGTTCTCGATCGATTCAAGATAGAATTACCCGTCGCGGCGCAAGCCATGTTAACGGGCAATTTCGAGATTGCGGGAGGGTTAGAAAATCCCGAAATTAACGGACAAATTCGCACCCAAGGAACGACGACGATCGATCGTGTCGATTTAGCAGAAATTCGCGTGGGAGTGGCGATCGATCGCCGTCAACTGATTCTCAATGAATTACTCGTGCGTCCTCGTAGCGGAGGGACACTCACCGGGACCGGTCAGGTGCAATTTCCCTCGGAAAACGGCGGGGAAAGTGCGCCGATGCAATGGGCGTTTGACATGCAAGCGAATTTACCTGTAGATGCGATCGCCAGCGCCTACGGTTTACCGCCGAATCTGTCGATCGGGACGTTGCGCGCGTCCGCCACGGTGCGCGGAACGCCGGAAACGCCGGAAGCGCGGCTGATTTGGGAGTTACCGAACGCGGAAGCGGCGATCGCCTCGTCTCGTTTTCCCCTGTCCGGTGGCGGCGAAGTGGTGTTGAAGGGAGACACCCTCACCGTGGGCGATACGCGCCTTCAAATTGGGGACGGGGCGATCGTCGCGCGCGCCAACGCCAACCTCAAAACCAGTCAGTGGCAGGCTTTTGCCCAAATCGAACAATTTCCCCTCGATCCGTTCGTTCCCTTTCCGGTGCAGCTTTCCTCGGGTCGGGTGGAGGCGTCCGGTTCTTTGAAAAACCCGGCGCCGGAGGCGATCGCCGCTTCCGCCGATCTTGAGGTCGCCGTGGCGGGAGGAAGGGTAGACCTGCGCGGACGTTTGGACGAGGGGGAAATGACGGGTTTGGTGACCGCGTCGTCCCTACAGTTGCAGCAAGTCGGCGCCCCGATCGCGATCGCCCTCCTCGGCGGAAATGCTCGGATTTCGGGGAATATCCAGAATCTCGATCCGACGGCGATCGCCGTCGAAACCGATCTGCGTTTGGGGGTCGCCGAGGCGATCGTCAGCGCGCGAGGACGACTCGATCGCGGAATCGTGAGGATGTCCGCGAACAGTACGCCGTTGGAACTTGCCGGATGGATCCCCGATTTACCCGTTCCCGTCTCCTTACTCGCCTCTCAAGCGACCGTTTCCGCCGCGATCGCCGACCTGCTCGCCGCCGCCGAAACCCAAGACTTGAGCGGGATCGAGGCAACGGCTAATCTGCGCTTGGGGGTCGCGGGAGGGACCGCCAACGCGATCGCCCGTCTGGACGCCGGGAGATTGCGCCTCGACGCCGACGCCACGGCGATCGCCCTCTCTCCCTTCGTTCCCGATTTACCCGTCGAGGCGAGTCTGTCCACTGCGTCCGTGCAGTTTTCCGGGGCGATCGCCGACCTGCTCGCCGCCGCCGAAACCCGCGATCTGAGCGGAATTGAAGCTCAAGTTGAGGGCAATTTCGCGATCGCCGACGGTACGGCGCGGGCGATCGCCCGGTTGGAGGGAAACAATGTGACAGCCTCCGCCCGCAGTTCGGCGATCGATCTCACTAACCTTATTCCCGAGACCGAGGGCGCGATCGCCGTGCGCGGTAGCCGCCTCAATCTAGAAACCTCGGTTAACGAGTTATTGCAACTGGCAGAAACCCAGGATTTTACGGGAATTCGCGCCGATGGCAGCGTCGATCTCGGCATCGCCGACGGCAGCGCCCGCGCCCAGTTCGCCTTAACGCGGGGAAACTTAAATCTCACAAGTAATGCATCCGGTATTAATCTCACCACCCTCGTTCCGACCTTGCCCGTTCCCGTCCGCTTAAATCGGGGTCGGGTGGAACTGTCCGCCGCGATCGCCACCTGGCTCGATGCGGCGCAAAGGCGCAATTTAGAAGGGATTCGCGCCCGCGCCGAAGCGGATTTAGGGGTCGCCGACGGACGGATCGACGCCCGCGCCGCGATCGCCGATCTCAATTGGAACAGCACGATCGCCCTGTCCGGGATCGACGTCGCCCAAGTGGTGGCTAATTTAGCCATTCCGACCGATCGACTGGCGATCGCCCCCGACGATACTCTCGACGGACGCCTCGAACTCAGTGGCGCCCTTCCCTCTCCCTTCGACCTCGACGGTGCGACCTTAAACCTGCGCGCGGAGGCGATCGACTTGCGCTTTGGAGAACAGGCGATCGCCGCCGACGGAACCCTCATGTTAAGCAATTTGACAACCACACCGGAACTGGCGCGGGTCGATCTCGACGTGAGGGCGCGCTCGAATTTAGGGCGTTTACCCGTAGTTCTGCCCCCGGACGTGCGCATTCGCGGACAACTCGCCTTTGACGGACGCTTACGCGGGACGAACTTGCTCTCGAATCCCCTAGCGCCGGGAAATTTCCAGCTCGTCGGCGATCTCAACTTAGACAATTTTGCTTTAAATGAGATCGTGTTCGACCCGTCGCTGTCGGGTTCGCTGACCCTAGAACCGGGACGGGAACTGGCGATCGCCTTACGCGGACCGCGCGATGTCATTGCGGCGCGACTCGATCCGTGTACTCGTTCCGACTGTCCGGCGCCGTATCTTCCCGCCTTTGTGGAACTGCGACAGGGGGAAGCAACGGAAAACCCAGTTATCGCGACGGGACGGCGACGGGGCGATCGCTTCAACTTAGCCATCGAAAATTTCCCCCTCGCACTGCTACAACTCTCTCCCGGCGAGGATTTCGGCATTTCGGGAGACCTCGCCGGAACCGTGAGTGGCGAGATTTCGGCGAATTTATTTACCTTTGAAACCGCCGGAACCCTAGCGATCGATCGCCCCACCCTCGGATATTTGCAAGGGGAACAATTTCAAGTCAAGTTTAGTTATCGCGATGGGGTGGCGCGGGTCTCGGAAGCGACGGTCGCCCTCGGCGAAACTCGATATCGCTTTCAAGGCGGCGTCGATCTCAACACCGGGGAATTACAAGGGGAGGCGATCGTCGAACGCGGGTATATCCAAGATTTACTCGCCACGTTCAAATGGTCGAGTTTGAGCGACCTGGCGCGGGGAATTCAGACGCCGAATCGGTCGGCGATCGCCCTCGAAACCGCCGCCGTCGGGGAATCTGACGCAACGTTAATGGCGCAGTTGCGCCGTTTTTCGGAAATGAGTGCGTTTATCGAACAAATTGCCCAAATTCGCCGCGCCCCAGGTACACCCACGGAATTAGACCTGCAGGGAGAATATACCGGGTCGGTGACGGTGGGGGGAACGCTGGAAAATCCCCAAGTGAATTTTGAGTTAAAGGCGACGGATTGGAAATGGCGACCGAAACGGGCGTTTGCAACGATTACGGAACCTCTGGGATTGGCGATCGAAGAAAATCGGGTAATTCCGATCGATTTGGTCGTGATTCGAGGCGGTTTTAATAATGGCGCGGTCACGGTGCAACCGATGCGCCTGGAGTTTTCCGGAACCGTGGTTTCGTTTGTCGGACAGTTGCAACCGCAAACGCTTTCGGGACAGTTTCGGTTGGAGAATTTAGCCTTAGATACGATTCGCAATTTCGCGGCAATTCCCCTCGACGTTCACGGGAATTTGAATGCGTCGGCGCAGTTGAGTGGAACTGTAGAAAATCCCCAAGTTCGCGGGGAAGTTTCGTTTAGCGAAGGGACGTTAAATGGGGAAGCGTTGGAGCGATTGTTGGCGAGTTTTAGTTTATCGGACAAGCGGGCGCGCTTGGCGACGGTGGAACCTTCTTTTATGAGTTTGCAGGCGAGTCTTCCGGTTCCCCCGGTGGCGGGAGAAAATGAGGAAATCGCGATCGATGCGAATTTGGGAACGGAGGCGATCGCCTTAATGAGTGCATTTAGCGGCGGTCAATTGGAATGGGTGGCGGGGGAAGGACAGGTCGAATTGAAGGCGCGGGGAAATTTGAATTTAGCGGCGGGAACGGTCGATGATTTGGTGGCGACGGGGAATGTTTTACTAGATGAGGCGATCGTTAACATGGCGGCTTTACCGGAAGGAGAAGTTAAAATTAATGGCAAAATTGCTTTAACTCAAGACCGGATTCAAGTGGAACAAGTCGCCGCCGAATTTGCCGAAAGTCACTTGTCCGCCTCCGGTGTTTTACCGTTATTACAGCCGTTTCCCGTCGAAAATCCCCTCACGATCGCCCTCGATCGCGGCGAATTAAAATTAGACGGGTTATATGAAGGCGAAATCGGCGGAAAAGTGGTAATTTCCGGTGCCGCCCTTGCTCCGGTGATTGGCGGTAACCTTGAGTTAGCTAATGCTAAAGTTTTAGTCCCCAAAGCTGAAGCCACTCAGCCCGAAACAACTACGGTTGCGGAAACTTGGGCGATCGAAGACGGTCCGGCAGTTGAAAGTGCGCCCGTGGTGCCGAGATTTGATGATTTTCGGGTGGCGATCGGAGATGATTTTAATATCGACGGTTCGCCGCTTTACCAGTTTAGAATTACTGGAGATTTATTAATCAATGGGTTATTAGATGACCTGCGCCCCCAAGGAACAATTTACCTCAAACGCGGTGAAATTGACGTATTTAGCAGTCAATTTTTCCTTACCCGCGCCTACGACCATCGGGTAACGTTCGATCCGAATTGGGGATTAGATCCATTTTTAGATATTCAATTTGGTACTCTTGCGTTTGAAACCCCCCGAATTCGCGAATTACAAAGAGAGAATTCAGAAATTCGCGAGGATATTGTCGTTTCTCCCCGACCGGATCAGATTAAAATTACTCTCGCAGTTCGCGGGCGATCGAGCGAAATTATCGCGGAAATGGAGAACGATTCGGATTTAATTGACGTGGTGGAATTAAGCAGTATTCCCTCGCGCACGGAAAGTCAAATTTTAGCCCTTCTCGGCGGTCAATTCCTCGCGACCATTGAGGAGTTGGAAGGACAATCGCCGCGCGAGTTAGTGGAATTTGCATTTAATCGTTACGTGATTCAACCCGTGATTCGCGATGTTTTATTTACGGTGGAAGAGTTCGTGAGTGGGGTGGGTCGGAAAATGGGCTTAAAAGATCTACAAGTTTATCCGGTGGTCGAAGCACTTTATGAAGTGGGCGACAATGAAACAGTGGGAATTTCTTACGATTACACGTTCGAGCAGTTTGAAGTGAAATATCGGATTAATTTTTAACCCATTTTTCAATCAGTCGCTTCACTGGATCTGTCAAAAAATTAAAACATCATTCTCAAGGGGGATGGCTATATCTGTCCTTGGGTGGAGTCAACAACGATCGCCAGGAGAGAGAATGAGGATAGCTTAGAATGGGCGTGTTTTCGAGCGATCGATGTCAGATCGCCGGACAATTTAGCCCAATATTTTAAAGTTATTGTACTCATTTTTGCGATCGGAGGTTTGATAATGGCTGAAGAAAATAAAAAACAATATACCCACGAAATTCATCGGGAAGGTTCAACTCATCCACAGGTTAAAGAGCAGGAAACGGAAACTAAAATACAAGCGAGCGAACCCGTCGGAAATCGAGTGAATCATGATTCTCATGCCACCAGTTACCATCGGGGCTACACTCAAGGAACGGCGAACGAAAGAAATCGCAATTATCAGAATTACGATAGGGGCGATCGCCAGGAAGATCGAGAAAATAATCTCGTTTCTGGTTTATTTCTCGGCTTTTCAATTGCGGCTTTAGCTGCATTAGTGGGAGGAACGATTTACTATCTCAACGCGCGATCGCAATCTCCCGAACCCTCGGTGAATTCTACTCCCTCTACAACAACCCGAGAAGAAGAAACGACTATTATTGAACGGTTTATTCCGATTCCACAAGATTCTTCCTCTGAAGAGAACTCCCCTCAAAATAGCAGCCCTTCACCGGATCCAGAGATTAATATTACCGTTCCGGGTTCTGATTCTAGTTCCTCGGAAAATCAGCCCGAATCACAAAATCCGTCTCAAAATCAATCGGAATCTCAACCGACTCCTACACCAAGTTCTAATGGCGATCGCAACACGACGATCGACCAAGATATTATCATTCCCGGATCGTCGGATTCCGACCCTAATTCCGCGCCATCCGAATCGAGTTCTCCTTCAGGTTCGGCGCAACCGACGCCGGAGAATACGGAGGAATCTCGTAGAGATGGGGCTAGTAATTCGTCGAATTCTACTCCGGATGAGGCGAGCAATTCTCAACCGAGTACCACTTCTCCCAATGCTTCTGATTCTGGCGGCGATCGTTCTCAAGTTCCAACGGAAGCATCGAATTCTTCTAGTGCGAATTCCGAGGGGTCGTCAACTGGAAATGAATCTGGAAATGAATCTGGAAATGAATCTGGAAATGAATCGAAATCGGATCGATCGGACAGTACCGATCCTCGAATTCCCACGATGAGTTCGCCACCGACGCAATAATTGCCGAGTGCAACCGATGACGTCGCGATTCCCCTCTGGGGACGCTTCGCGATCGCCAGATAACTTACCGTTCGAGGCGATCGCACTTTGCTGTCGTTTTTTCTATCCTACGGTCAAAGCAATTGGGTTTCCGATTCTTATTTCCCAGTTCGTTTGACTTTCAATAAGTATAATTGCCGACCCCTACAGTGAATTCGTGAATTCGTGAATTCAATGGGTGAAGCGGTGGGGAAACTTAAGATAATTGGGATTATAATGCCCACAAAATGGGTGCTTGATGGCGATCGCACCCGATCGCTTGTCTGGGCGATCGCGAAGCCTCCCCAGAGGGGAATCGCGGCGATACTTGATGTTCTTGGCGTCCCGATAAGGGCAACATTTCCAATCCTTCCAAGGGATATCCCTGGTAGGTGACCCCTTCCGAAGGGTGCCAAGTGTAAGTGGGTACACTACCTTCTGCGTGTTCTACGGCGCTGACAACTAGATATCTCAACTGACCCGGTTGCGACACTAACATCACGGGTATTTCTTCTCCTGCAGGCGCACGGAGTTTGTGGGTCGGTGTGAAGACATTCATCGGATAAACCTCGCGCTCGCGCGGCAGATGTAAAAGCATAGGATAATCGACTCTTTTATCAAAAGCTGGCTTCTTAAATAAAATCCAATATTTCAGCCCCTTCGATCGTGTTTGAAGTGGGTTGAAATCGGTGATTTTACTGAACTCTTGTTGCGATCGCGATCGCTGCCTAAATTCTTCATTGATGCAGAGTCACTTTCGATGACGCTCGATCGTTATGGCGATCGCTAAAGGCGAGAGAGGAATTAGAAAAATAATGCCTTTTAAATAGTATAAAAAATTCCTGAAAGTTTCCCAACGACATAGCTTAACAAAACTAAATACATTGCATTAGTAAATCAAATACCTCGATTGAGGGCGATCGCCCCCGCCGCCGGGCCGATCTTGCCAAATCCGATCGGCGTGTTTATCCTCCGAGAGAAAAGAGAAAAAGCACTGATGGCTAATTTTCTGGAATATTCCGGAAAATTAGCTATCCAAAGTGGTAGGATTAAATTGTGAATTTTTACCACCAAGATGCCGAAAAAATATGTCACCCCGAAAGAAGCGCAAGCAATTCTCGGAGTCTCTGAGAAGACCCTGCGAAATTGGGACAAACAAGGAAAAATACGTGCAATTAGAATTCCCTCTGGACATCGCAGGTATGACATATCCTCGATTGACGGAAAGAAAAATAGAGCCAGGATCATCTATGCCAGAGTCAGCAGTCATAAGCAAAAAGCAGACCTTGACCGGCAAGCAGATTACCTACTTTGCCTCTACCCAAGAGCCGAAGTCATCAAAGAAATCGGGTCAGGACTCAACTACAATCGAAAAAAATTTAAAGCCATTCTGGAACGAGTTATGTCAGGAGATGTCGAACAGCTTGTGGTCGGGCACAAAGACAGATTGGCAAGATTTGGATTTGAGTTGCTCAAATGGATTTGCGAACTCAACCATACAGAACTCGTGGTTTGCAACAACACAGAACTTAGTCCAGAAAGAGAAATGGTGGAAGACATACTGGCAATCGTTCACGTCTTCTCTTACCGACTCTATGGACTCAGGAAATACAAGTCTCAAATCAAAGAAGATCCGGGTTTACCCTGAAACCGAATTAAAGATGACTTGGCGCAAGTGGCTGGCAGCTAGCAGATATTGCTATAACGCCGGAATGGCAAGATTACGCGATACTTACTTTGAAGGGCTTAAATTACCTAGTGCTTATAACTTGCGTCAGGTGGTGATGTCGAAGATCCCGGAATGGGTAAATTCAACTCCCTTTAATTTGCGTGGAGCGGCGGTGCTCGACGCTCATGCCGCCTTTAAAAACACTCCCAAAGAACACAAGCTGAGTCCAAAGTTTCGGAGTTGCCGTCAACCCGTTTCATCCTTTAAGTTACAGTCTCAAAACTGGAGAGGGGGCACGACCTACCCAACGCACAAAACCGAGTCAGGAATTAAGCTAAAGGAGCTAAAAGTCAATGCCAGTGAAGAAATACCAGAAGCGATTCCGAGCGATTTTAATGTCATTTTGGATCGAGGTAGATGGTTTATAACCTACACCGTCGAAGAGGAAGGGCTGACCAATCCTCATCAACAGGCGATCGCCCTAGACCCTGGAGTGAGAGCTTTTTTGACTGGTTTTGACGGCAACAAGGTCATTGCACTAGGCAACGGCTCAATCTCGCGCATTGTCAAGCTCTGTAAGCGTTTAGATCGGATTCAGTCAGAAACTGCTAAAGCTAAAGGTAGAGACAATAAGCGCAAAAGATTCAAGCTAAGAAAGCTGGCTCGGCAGCTAAGAATAAAAATTAGAAACCTGGTTGATGAATGTCACAAAAAGACTGCTGCTTTCTTGACCTCTAATTACTCCCAGGTCATTATTCCCGACTTTAAGTCATCGTTCATGGTCTACAGAGCCAAGAGAAAGATTAACCATAAAACAGCACGTTCTTTGCTCACTTGGGCGCACTACCGCTTTAAACAGAGGCTGGTTCACCAAGCGGTTAAACGAGGCTGCCAGGTAATAGAAGTCACGGAAGAATATACAAGCAAAACCTGCTCAAAATGCGGGCAGATTCACAATCGGCTAGGCGGTTCTAAGAAATTTATCTGCCCCAATTGCTCCCATAGAATCGACCGGGATGCTAATGGCAGTATCAATGTCTTCTTGAAAACAATCTCTGGCAATTAGCCAGAGCCAGGTAAGATAGCACCTAATACACAGTATTACTAGGTTTTACCAGTAATTACCGGGTTAAAGACTATCTGTACTCTAGGGCTTAAATCAGTAAGGAGAACGAACGAAATGCAATTTCAGACCCCCGCTCAAGAAGCGTGCTATGACAAAATCGCATTGTGGATGAAAGAATTATTCGGAAAATTCCCTTGCGCCCGACAGGACATTCCCGGATTGGGTCTGTTTATGGGATCCGCCTTGGTCGAGGTTTTGGTGTTCCCCTGGCGGGACGATGCCATTATCAACACCCGCTCTTACGTCGTTACCGGAATCGAACTTTCGCCGGAACTCCTGCGTTTTTTACTCGAAGAAAATACGCAAATGCTGTTCGGAGCTTTTGGCATTGATGGCAATGGCGATATTGTCTTCGAGCATACAATCGTCGGCTCGACTTGCGACAAAAAAGAGCTGCAAGCTTCGGTGAATGCCGTTTTAGAAGTAGCGGACGAATATGACGATAAAATTGTCGAAAAATGGGGCGGTCAGCGAGCACTCGACCGAATGCAAGCGGTTCGCTAACCCCGTTTTAAACCCCGTTTTAACTAAATGGGGTAACCCCATTTAGTTAAACCCCCACGGAACAAGCGCGATCGCACCAGTCTAACACTCGATTCCACCCCCACCAACAATCCGGATCTCCCGCCAATTCTTGACTGGGGCGATCGCTGATATAGCCCACGTGACCGCCATATTTCGTCATCAGTAATTCCAGCGCCGGATTTTGAGAACAAATCTGTTCCAACTCGCCGACAATTGCCGGGTGAAACATCGGATCGTCTGCTGCATATAAAATTAACGTCGGTTTGTCGAGATGCGGCAGTAAAGGTAAAGGACTGCTGGCGTTATAGTAGGCTTCGACGCTGGGAAAACCGAGAGGTGCAATCACCAATTCGCGATCGAATCCTTCAATACTGTTCGCTCTCAAAATTGCCTCGGGGTCGATCGCTTCCCCGTGAACTTCGTGCAAGTGCCACGCCAATTTTTTTAATTCTTTAGCGATCGCTTTTTCTAAATATTTCCCCCAAGGATGTTGGATTAAATAAGACAGCGATCGATTGGAATCGAGATTCGGACAAATCACCGCAGCGCCGCCAAGTTCTTCCGGTTCCAAGTCCAAATCGTCGCCCCAATGGGCGATCGTTTGCGCCGCTTTCACCCCCCACAGGGCCAACTGTCCGCCGAGGGAAAAGCCGGAAAACCAAAACGGCCCGGGACAACCCATTGCCTTCGCCTGGGCCGCAATCCGCACGAAATCCTCGCCTTCGTACAACCCGTCGGAGGTCAGGGTCGGCGACAATTCCCCGGTTTTCCCGTGGGCCCGCCAGTCGAACAAAACTACCGCATAGCCGCGCGCAAAGGCTTTGCGTCCGAGCAAGTGAAGGAACCACTGTTGTTGTAAATCTCCGGTAATTCCGTAAGTGGCGACGAGGGTTCCGCGAGGGCGTTCGGGAATCGCAACCCAGCCGAAAATAGGAACGTTACCCGCTCCGGAAAATACGGTTTCGCGATAGGGCGGTTGGGGGTCGGCGATCGTTTTTTGCCAAGAACGGCTCGCCCACAATGCCGCATAGAGGGTCATTAACAGGCCATTTTTGAGTAAGGCAGGGGGAGCGTATTGCGGATAAGCCATCGTGCGATCGTTGAGACTGAATGAAATAATAGTAAACATTTCATAGGAGATCTTCAATACAACTAGGTTTTCAACCCAAAAACGATCGATCTCCTGGTCGTTTAAATGTAAAATAGATGACAAGTATTTTGCTTCGATCTTCGTAATTCTACTCTGGAAATTAGAGGATTTTTTCTTTATAGTTTTGGGTAACGCAGAGCGGCGATCGCATCAACATTCTCATGTTTTCCACGGCAGGAGCGATGGACTCCACCAGAAAGTGGTCGTTCGAGAAGTAGTTAGGCCGCAATCATAGAATAAGGGTGCAATTTACGGATTGAAGCAAGATTCTTAAAATCGATCGAGAGCAATTGGTTGAAAATTTTCTCATGCAAAAAATAAGAACGGGTCACCAGCAAGGGATCGATCGCCAATGGAGACTGGGCAAGGTCGTTCCAATTTCTTTGGGCATCATCACCTTTGTCAATGTCGTCATTGCAGCAACTTATTATACAAGTACTCAAAGTTTAGTGAATTCTACCAGATGGGTTAACCATACCAATGAAGTCAAGGCCGATCTTCGGTTATTAGAAAAGAAAATGGTTGATGCTGAAACGGGACAAAGAGGTTTTCTTGTTACCGGAAAGGAAAGTTATTTAGACCCTTATTATCAAGCCGATCGGGAGCATAAAATAATTTTAGTAGAATTAAGAGAAAAAATTCAAGATAATCCCGCTCAACTTCAGAGGTTAGCAGAACTTGAAAATCAAATCCAAGAAAAATTTAGCGAATTATCACAAACGATAGAGTTAAAAAAAGCGGATCGAGAACAAGAGGCTAGGGCGATCGTCCTCAGCGATCGAGGCCAGCAGATCATGGATGAAATTAGACGGATACTGGCTGTTATGGAGGACGAAGAAAACGACCTGCTAGTAAGTCGGACAGAAGACGCACGACGATCGCAGCAACTCGCCCAGTTCGTAAGTCTCCTCGGAACGGGTGGGATTTTGGCGATCGTTGCCGCGATCGTGTGGTTCGTTCGTCAAGGGGTTGTCAACCCGATCGAACAAATTGCCTCTGATTTGAGCGTTTCGTCGGAACAGATCGCCACGACCATTGTGGAACAAGAACGGATTGCCAACGAGCAAGCAGCTTCCGTTCATCAAACAACCACTTCAATCGATGAATTAGGTGCATCGTCGAGACAAATGACCGTGCAAACGGAAGCCGCCGTTACAAAAGGCCATGAAGTGGTTTCGTTTATTGAAGAAGGCACTGAGGTTGCACGAAAGAGTACTAATGCAATGTCTATTTTAGAAACTAAAGTTAATAAAATTACACAGCAAACTCGTTTATTGAATCAGCACACCGTCGAGATTGGTAATATCTCCAGTTTACTGAGTAGCTTTGCCGCACAGACGAATATACTGGCGTTAAATGCAGCCGTGGAAGCGGTTCGTGCGGGGGAACATGGCAAAGGATTTAATGTTGTCGCGCTGGAGATCCGCAAACTGGCCGATCGCAGTCAAAGTTCGGCGAACCAGATCGGCAAGCTCGTCGATAATATTAAAAATTCGATCGGTGCCACCTCGATCGCCACTGAAGAGGGTTCTCAAACCGTAGAGCAGGCGGTAGAACTTGCGGCCAAAACTGCGGGAACTTTCCAGAAAGTGGCAGATTCAAATCATACGATGATTTTAAACCTTCAAGAAATTGCAGCCAATATTCAGCAACAAGATCTGGCGATCGGCCAAATTGTTGAAGCGATGAATTCCATCAACCAAGGGACGAGTCAGACGGCGAGTGGGATGGGTCAAACTAAGGTGAGCATCCAACAACTCAACCAATCGGCAAAACGACTGAAAAATTTAATGTAATTTACCGTTGCGGGAGGGAGGGTGAGGACGATCCACCATCCCCGATCTAAAATCTAAAATCTAAAAAATCTAAAATCCCCTTACGGGTGAATTTGATTTAAAATCAGCCGGAGGCGATCGTAATCGTCT
The DNA here is from genome assembly GCF_012295525.1 of Oxynema aestuarii AP17. Lineage (GTDB taxonomy): Bacteria > Cyanobacteriota > Cyanobacteriia > Cyanobacteriales > Laspinemataceae > Oxynema > Oxynema aestuarii. Next base: position 3,033,884 of record NZ_CP051167.1, read on the forward strand.
CTGAGTAAAATACTTAACGTGCGTCCCGCTTCGACTAACCAGGGGCGATCGTACTGGCGCAATTGATAAATTTCGCGAATAGTGGCCGCCGTCAGAGCATCGACCGGGGCGCCCGGGACTTGCAGCAAAGTTCTTAAAAAGTCGAAGCGTTCGGTAAAGTGGACGATTTGTTCGGGGATGCAGCGATAAACCCCTTGATGAATTTGCGGCGGACGGGGGGGAATGTATTGATAAATGCGAGAGGGTTGGCGAGTCGCAGTGGCGATCTTTTGGCCCGTTCCGTTATCTGCATCGTCCGGGGGTGCAAATCCGGCGATCGCCGCCCGAAATTCAGTTTTGAGCATCGCGAAAATTTGCGGTTGTTGTTCGCGCAACTCGTCAATCGACAATCCCAACGCCCGGGCTCGATGTACCGAGTCAATCGGCGTCGTCGTCGCGTAATAGACCACCGCATAAATTTGATTGCCCGATTCTTCGTCCCACGAAGTCACCCAACTGCCAAACGGGGGCATCATCGGAAAACTCAGATCGTCCGGTTCGAGACATTGGGCTAAAAATTCCGTCGTCGCCGTTTCGATCACCTCGGCGATGTGGTGGGGATGGCGCGAGTCTCGCTCTAATTGCGGGAGAGATAAACGCATGGTAGGACAGTAGGCGCGTAGGGACGAACGGGTGAAAGCGCGACGGAGAAAGGGCTAGGGAAGCACGGGCAGCCAGATCGCCTCGCCAGTCGTCCCCAACCCTCGACCCGTTATTTTCCTTTGCTGCGACCTGCGGTCGCATCGACGAGTTCGAGTTCCGAGAGGCGGAAGGAGATCAACTTATCCCAGTTTCCCCCTTCAAACAGTACCGCCGCTTTGCCGTCGGTCACTCGCTGAACTTGTCCTTGAAATCGGTAGTACGTATCGCCAGGATTAATCACTCGCACTGCGGAGCCGGGTAAAATCATAGTTTCTTCCTCAATTCAACTCTCGCGATTTTCCTTTTCCAGCTTACAAGCAGTTGCCCGCCCGGGGTTAAAACTTCCTTCGCTGTCGGTGATTGGCGACCGATTCGACGACGCCGATCGCCATAAAATTGGTCAGGAGTGCCGATCGCCCGTAACTGATCCAGGGAAGCGGAATCCCGGTGACCGGGGCCAAACCGATAGTCATCCCGATATTGACGATCGCCTGGAACACCAGCATCGACAACACCCCGATCGCCAGTAACGAGCCAAAATTATCTTTCGCCGTTTGCGCGATCGCCACTAAGCGCAAGCAAATCAACCAAAACGCGAGCAACAAGAAAATCGCACCCACAAACCCCAATTCTTCGCCGATCGCCGAAAAAATAAAGTCCGTATGTTGTTCCGGAATAAAATTGAGTTGGGTTTGGGTTCCGTTAAACAACCCCTTGCCGTAAACCCCCCCCGCACCGATCGCAATCCGCGACTGAATCAAGTGATAGCCACCACCGAGGGGATCTCTCTCCGGATTGAGGAACAGAATCAAGCGCTCTTTTTGATAGTCTTGCAAGACTGATTCCCACAAAAACTGTCCCAACTTCCCCGACAAAAAATTAACGCTTACCGCCGCCAAAGAAGCGTAGCGCGTCGTCGGAATCGTCAGCCAAGCCAAGACCCCCATCAGGGCGACCCACAAAAACCATCCGGGCATGTAAATCCCGAATAAAACCCCGGAGACGATCGGCGACGCCAGCAAGATCAACCATCCCGGATTGGCATTTCCCCAATAGAGCATTCCCAAGGTAATCGCACCAAACACGAGAGAGGTTCCCAAATCCGGTTGCAGAAAGACTAACGCCCAAGGAACCGCAACCACCGCGAGGGTTTTACTGACCGCTTGAATACTCGAAGCCGTTTTATCGTGCAGTAAGGCCGCTAGGGTGATAATGACGCCTAATTTGGCAAATTCTGAAGGTTGGATGTGAAACCCTCCCACGGAGATCCACCGTTGCGCCCCCCCTCCTACCGTTCCGATCGCCATCACCGCAATCAGCGACAGGTTGGTGATCCCGTAAATCCACCATTTCCATTGAATGAGGATTTCATAACGCCACCGGGCGAGTCCCAGGGCGATCGCGATCCCCAACGCACCGATCGTGCCGTGTTGCCAACCAAAATTGGTGTCTTGATTGACTTCCGTACTGTAAATGACCACTGCCGCCCCTACAGTCAGGACGACGGTGGTGAAAAACAGCACCCAATCCATTTCCTGCCAGGGGTGGAACAGGGATCTCCAGCGATTCCAGAGCGACCTTTGAAACATCTTCGAGCCGTTTAAATAAAAGGCAAAAGGAAAAGGAAATCGAAGGACAAGACGAGTGTTTTCGACCTCCTTTTCCTATTTCACTGTTTACTTCTAAGCCAGTGCGGCAACAGAAACTTTAGCTGCAATTTGGCGGGCAATTTCTTGTAAGGCTTTAGCGGAAGCCGATTCCGGATGACCGATGACAATGGGAACCCCAGAATCGCCGCCTTCTCGCAAGTTGATTTCTAAGGGAATACATCCGAGTAAGGAGACTCCCAATTCTTCTGCGGTTTTTTCGCCGCCGCCCGAACCAAAAATGTCATATTGCTTGTCCGGCAGATCCGGGGGGATGAAATAGCTCATATTTTCGACAATTCCCAAGACGGGAACGTTTAATTGTTGGAACATCCTCAAGCCTTTGCGCCCGTCTAAAAGGGCGACGGTTTGGGGGGTGGTGACGATCGCCACTCCCGCCATAGGTACGGCTTGAGCGACAGTTAATTGGGCGTCACCCGTTCCCGGGGGCATATCTACGATCAGATAGTCTAACTCTCCCCACTGTACCTGATAAAGAAACTGACGAATCACTCCATTTAACATCGGACCGCGCCAAATCACGGGTTGGTCTTTATCGATTAAAAAGGCCATCGAAACCAGTTTGACGCCGTAGTTAAAGGCGGGTTCGAGGACATCTCCATTTTGTCCTTGGCGAACCATGACTTCCGCATCGGCCAATCCTAACATCGCCGGGTCGTTCGGTCCGTAAATGTCGGCGTCGAGTAAGCCGACTTTGGCGCCCGTTTGGGCGAGGGCGACGGCGACGTTGACGGCGACGGTGCTTTTACCGACGCCCCCTTTACCGCTAGAAATGGCGAGGATATTTTTAACGCCGTCGATGCCTTGGCGATCGGGTAAGGCTTTCTGTTGCGGGGTTTCGGCGGTAACTTCGATGTTGACCGTTTCGACCCCCGGGAGGGTACGCACGGCTTTTTCGCAGTCTTCGACGATGAATTCGCGTAAGGGACACGCCGGGGTGGTCAGCACGAGGGTGAAACTGACGCGATCGCCGTCGATCGCCACGTTGCGAATCATGTTCAATTCCACCAAACTCTTTTGCAGTTCGGGGTCTTGTACGGGTCGTAAAACGTCGAGGACGGCTTTGGAATCGAGGGGGTCGGACATCGGTGTTCTCCAAGATCGACTGCAAGGGGTTTAAGGATTATTTGGTAGTAGAAAAGCGGGGCATCCAGGGGGGCTTTCCCCGCTCGGTTTCCTAGAATACCTTCATTTTTGATAATTTTGGGCAACGACCCGACGGTCTGGGCAAACGATAAATTTTGGTAATGCACGCGCGCGGCGATCGCGCGGGTCTTTCCTTGCGAGTTTTCCCGGCAGTTCGTTATTTTCGCTTTTGCGCTACACTAAAACATCAAACCTTCTCTTATAGCGAACTATTCTCAATTCTTGAGATTTTGATAGCAAAAGTTTTCGGAAAAAGCTGCTTATTTTATCATCGTTGTTGCCCCGATCCACAATTATTGATTAATGTATCTTTTCTTATAGTAATATGTAAATCGGAAAATAGTTGACCCGGAATTCTTTAAGGTAGATATGATTTTCGAGGCTCCCTAAAGCTGACGCGATCTCGCGGTGTAAGGGAGTCTCTCGTACACGGAGGACGCGATCGCCGTGCGATCGCCCTCGGTGTTCGTCTCATCCGCTCGCAATGAGTTGTTTTATCGCGCGTTCACGAGAATTTAGTTGAGATTATGACAGTTTCTTCCACTTCTGAAGCGATCGATACCCAGTTTTTACCGCCTGCCGATTCGCGAGACCGAATCAGTCAATTCATGCGATCGCTGCAAGATTCAATTTGTCACGGTTTAGAACAACTCGACGGGGTCAGCACCTTCAAGGAAGATTCTTGGGAGCGTCCCGAAGGCGGCGGCGGTCGCTCTCGGGTCATTCGCGACGGTGGCATCTTCGAGCAAGGTGGCGTCAACTTCTCCGAAGTCTGGGGCAAACAGCTTCCCCCCTCGATCTTAAAACAACGGCCCGAAGCCGAAGGACACGGGTTCTACGCTACCGGAACCTCGATGGTCCTACACCCGCGCAATCCCTACATTCCCACCGTTCACCTGAACTATCGCTATTTTGAAGCCGGCCCGGTCTGGTGGTTTGGCGGCGGCGCCGACTTGACCCCCTACTATCCGTTTGCCGAAGATGCGGCCCATTTTCACCAAACCCTCAAAGCCGCCTGCGACCGACACGATCGCGAATATTATCCGGTGTTCAAGCGCTGGTGCGACGAATATTTCTATCTCAAACACCGCGACGAAGCGCGCGGGATCGGCGGCATTTTCTTCGACTACCAAGACGGTCGCGGACAACTCTATCGCGGTCCGGACCCGGACGGTCTGGCAGCACAATACAGCCAGAAATTAGGCGAAATCGAGCCGCGCGACTGGGAAAGCTTGTTCGGCTTCATTCGCGACTGCGGCGACGCCTTCCTCCCCGCTTACCGCCCCATTGTCGAACGCCGCCGCTCGATGGAGTACGGCGATCGCGAGCGCAATTTCCAACTCTACCGCCGGGGCCGCTATGTAGAATTTAATCTCGTTTACGATCGCGGCACCATTTTCGGATTGCAAACTAACGGGCGCACCGAATCGATCCTGATGTCCCTGCCTCCCTTGGTACGCTGGGAATACGGCTATCAACCCGAAGCGAATACTCCGGAAGCCGAACTTTACGAAACTTTCCTGAAACCGCAAAATTGGTCCGAGTGGACTGCTAGTACCTCGAAAGTCTAAGCTAAACTACGTAAGCGAGGTAGGCTAACTAGCGTAACAGGGAGGGTCCGTGATCCATATCGAGCAGAAAACCCACACGACCCAAGACGGGACGACCGTGATTGTCTTGGCGCCAACTGGACGCCTCGACATCACGACGGCATGGCAATTTCGCCTCAAATTGCAGGAGTGCATCTCTAAACTGAGCCGTCACATCGTCGTCAACCTGGGTCAAGTTAACTTTATCGACAGCTCCGGTCTGACGTCGCTAGTGGCAGGCATGAGAGATGCCGACAAAGTGAAAGGCAGTTTTCGCATTTGTAACGTTCACCCCGAAGCCAAATTGGTGTTTGAGGTGACGATGATGGATTCCGTTTTTGAAATTTTTGAAACGGAAGAAGAAGCACTCGAAGGCGTGCCGCGCATTCCGAGTGCTTGATGGAGAACCGAGATGGACGATCGCCGAATGACAATGCGTTTGCGTTGACCTCGGCATCGGAAATCTCAATTCTCCACCGCCATCGGCTTCAAGGGGTCAGTTCCCCGGCAAAATCTTGGAGCTTGCGAAACTCAAATGGACCGAGTAAGGCACCCCATAAGGGTTTGCCCGTCTCAGGGTCTATGCCTTTGTCGTGACTGAGCAATCGATCGGCAGAAACGTCAAATCCGAGATGGACTTGGCGAATTTGTCCTTCGTAGCTGAAGCAACAGCGTGCCGACTCCGGCAACACTGCCGAAAACTCATCGCTGCCATCCGCTCGCGATCGCCGAGTGACGGTGAGCTTGCACCCCGGTAGCCGCTCTAAGGCAGTCGGGGTGAGTGCTTCGAGTAATTTCGGGTGGCGTCCGGCGCCTCGGTAGGCTCCGGGGTCTTCGAGCATGTAATAGTGCACGACGAACTCGGGTGGGCGATCGCCCGCCTCTCCCGGTTCGGTAACGGCTTTCAGTTCCATCAGGCGCGGTCGGTACGCCTGTTCGAGGTTGACGACACTCGCTTGTTCGGCAAACAACACTAAACTGTTTTCGCCGAAAAGAGGGTGCGGTACGGGTCGTTGCCACAATCGTAAGTGGACGTACCACGCCGGATCGGCGATCGCCTGCTCTCGATTGTCAAATTCTCCCGCCAGGTAAGTCGCGAGAGTTCTCAGTGCTGGGGAAATGCTCATATCTGTTCGTGTCCGTTATCCTTACAACCCCGCGCGATCGCGCATCGCAGATGATTCAAAACTAGCGCAAGTGGGCGATCCCGAGATTCTCTCTTGGCAAACTTCCGCTTAAGCGGGACAATGGGTTTTACGTCTCCTTTGAATATTCCGCCCGTGAATAACGTCCGCACCGTCTCAGATACCAAACGAGCTTTCTACTCGACTCACACTCGTCCCATTAACTCGATCTATCGGCGAGTGGTGGAGGAGTTAATGGTCGAAATGCACCTGCTGTCGGTGAATACAGACTTTCACTACGATCCGATCTACGCTCTGGGAGTAGTGACCTCCTTCGATCGCTTCATGCAAGGTTATCGTCCCGAACGCGATCGCGAGGGGATTTTTAACGCCCTCTGTCAATCCATCGAAGCCGACCCGCAACAGTATCGCAGCGACGCCCAACGCATTCTCGACTCGACCCGAGAACTGTCCGATACCGAAATCCTCGGCGTTTTAAAGCGGTCTGAGGGGAACGATCGCACCCACGAACTCCAACAGTTGCTCTCAGAAATTTCTAGCAATCCCAAGTTTAAATACAGCCGTCTGTTCGGCATCGGTGTGTTTACTTTACTCGAACAAACCCAAGCCAATGCCCTTAAAGATGCCAAACAACGGGAAGAACTGTTTAGCGCGATCGCTGCCGCTTTAAATTTACCCGAAGAAAAAATTAAGAAAGACGTCGAACTCTATCAAAGCAACCTCGAAAAAATGACCCAGGCGCGCAGCGTCATGGAAGATATCATCGCCGCCGATCGCAAAAAACGCGAACAACGCGCCCAGCAACAAAAGCAAAAGGATGCGGTCGCCACTCCCCCCAGCAGCGACGACGAAGGCAATTCCGAGTCCTAGCTGTCGATCGGGAATTGGGGTTGAAAACCCCGTCCTAGAAGGACGGACTTATGCTGTTTGTGTTTCACATAAATAGCTGCTGGGATTCAGCGATCGATGCCATTGTTTACGAATTTGAACAAGAATAGCGACGCATTCCTCCACCTCGCGTCAGCAGGTGGGGGAGCATTCATATGCCTAACAGCTTAACTCCGACCCAACAGGAATTGGAGTTCTCAAGCTAAAAAGAACTTATCAAAAACATGGCGCCTTAACTTCAGCTTTACCCTTTTGATTTCGGTGTATTAACTTGACTGACAAGACTGGTGAGAGCTGCGTGTGAAAAGCGTACAAATTCCGCAGATATCCAACGTTAGAACAAAAGAATCTCCCGGACTTTTTTCGTGTTTGACAGAGATGAGAACACCGCCGTCAAGATCGTCAGAAAAGGACTAGCAAAGGACTGTCCCAAAGTATGGGAGAATTCATGCTTGGGGAGACAACAACCGAGGTCAGTTAGGCGAGAGTCTTTCCGATAAGTTCTGTATTTGAACCGAGAATCCCACGAATAGAATTGGTGGGACTGTCCATTTTAGTGACGCCAGTTCGATGTATGTTTACGCTTTTGTTTACCATCGCGATCTCGATTTAGAGTTGCCCCTAGGAATCGCGCGTCCGGTGCGTTTGGTGGTGGGCGATCGCCTCGCTGCGGTGGTCGAACCCGACGTGGCGATCGACGAATTGCAAGCCGACGACGAACGCCTGATGCACGCGGTGTTAGCGCACGATCGTGTTATTTGCGACATCAACCGCCAAACCGATGCGTTGTTACCCCTGCGCTTTGGGACTTTATTTCCATCGGAAGAGACCTTGCGCACTCATTTAAAGGGGCGCGATCGCGAATACGGCGATAAATTAGACCGACTTGCCGGAAAAGCCGAATTTACGCTCAAATTCACTCCCGGCGACTCTCCGGACGAGACTGCGCCTTCTCCACTCAAGGGCAAAGATTATTTATTGGCGAAAAAGCAGCGCTATCGAGAACGACAATTGTTTCAAAGGGAACAAAAGCGGGAATGGGAAGAGATTCGAGCTGCGATCTCGGCCCTTTATCCCGAGGCGATCGTCGCCGAAGCGCAAGAGGACAGCCAGCGCATCCACTTGCTCGCCCCTTATCCTAACGAGACCTTGTCCCAGGTTCACTTACCCGCATGGCAGCAGGCTTGTCCCCGATGGCAAATCCAGCTTGACGGACCGTTGCCCGTTTATCACTTTGCATAATTCCACCGAATCCGATCGCCTTTCTCAAAAATGATGACGGCGATCGGCTCTGGAACCCCGAGCGTGTCATCTCCTTGCTGGGGAACTTCCCGTCCCTTCATCTAAATAGTGAACTACCGCTATTGTAATCTTTGATTCAATAGCGGCTTCCCTCTTCACTGGGGACTGCGCTAGATAGAACTGAAGTTCTACCACCTCGTCTTACATCCCCTCCAAGGGCAGTAGAGCTAGTCCCTAACTCTAATATCCGTAAGCCTTCATTTTTGAGATTGATGGCGGCATTGATATCCCTGTCATGATGGGTTTGGCAATGTTCGCAAGTCCAGCTTCTCGCATCAAGAGACAAGCTTTTGATTTGATTGAGACATACATGGCAGGTTTTAGAAGAAGGAAAAAATCGATCGACTTCTAGATAAACTTTTCCTTCTGATTCAGCCTTGTACTTTAACATCGTACAAAACATCCCCCAACCGACATCACTAATCGCTTTGGCGAGTTGGTGATGGCGAACCATACCTATCCCCCCTTTAGTTCCCCCCTTATTAAGGGGGGTTAGGGGGGATTCGACCACAATCACTTGGTTTTCGTTCACTATCTTACGGGATAGCTTGTGGAGAAAATCTTCACGACAGCGACTTATTTTGGCGTGAATCTTGGCAACTTTTACCCGCGATTTATTGCGGTTGTTGCTGCCTTTCCTTTTTCGAGCATGTTTTTTCTGTTTTCTTTTTAGGTTTCGCGCGTGTTTATCAAAATGCTTGGGATTATTATATTGCGACCCCTCACTGGTCATCGCAAAATCGGTCAGCCCTAAATCAATGCCAATGGCTTTTCCTTCAGTTGAGAGAAAGGGAGGTTCTTTTTTACCCTCTACCAAAACTGAAGCATAATATTTACCATCTGGATTTTTGGAGAGGGTTACAGTTTTGATTTTTCCCTCAAAACTTCGATGCTGACGACAACGCACTAACCCAACTTTAGGCAGTTTGATGTAATTTCCCTCAACCTTAACATTTTGAGGATAACTGATAGATTGCCTTCCCTGCTTGGATTTGAATCGGGGTAATTTTGCCCGTTTCTCAAAGAAGTTTCGATAAGCGGTCGATCAGTTCAACGCCACGACTTGCAAGCATTGGGAATAGACATCTTCTTTAAGCCAAGGGTGTTCCTTTTTGAGGGCAGGTAATAATCCCTGAAGATAACCCCTCGATAGACCTTTTCCGGTCGCTCGATAAGTCTCTTGGCACAAATTTAACGCATAGTTCCAATACCAACGACAGCAACCAAAGCTCTTGGCTAAAGTCGCTTGTTGCTCGGGGGTTGGATAGATGCGGTATTTGTACGCCTTGAACATTATCACCGATATAGCCAGATGATAAGATTATCACTGATTTGCCGAAGAGTCGCTTTCATCCCACGATTCACCTTCGGTAGAATCGGGGAATTCCCGCTCCCATTGTTAAAAATTACATCAATAACTTGCGAACTTCTTAAAAAATCTATGAAAATAAAACTATAAAATTGTCCGTAGCTTGTCAAATCCCGATTCTATGGAAGCCATTAATTCCACCCTTGCCGAACTGATTGTTGAAAGTGAAGGTCGCTATTTAACCAGCGCCGAATTGCAGCCGATCGAGCGATATTTGCAAACCTTCACCGAACGCTTTAAAACCTACGAGATTTTACAGGCAAAAGCCGAACCGCTCGTGCGTCATGCGTTGAAAAAATTTGCGACCTTGCACCCGGATGTAATGCAAAAGCACGGCAAGCGCTGTCATTACGACATGAGCCAGGTGCTGCGCTATATTGCTTTGGCGATTTTGCGTGACGATCCTCGATTCTTCAACGATTCGATGGTGTTGTGGGAAACGAATATCCTCACCGCCTACCACCGACAAAATTCGTGTTTGGTAGCGTATCGGTGTTTAAAAGAGACGATGGAGACCTACTTACCGCCGCAAGCCTTAAAATACATCGAACCCTATTTAGAAATGATGTTCCAGGCGCTCGATTTGCCACCGAAGTTAATGGCGACAGTGCAGAAAAGTGCAGTGGGCTTGTAGAAAGAATACCTTTTTGAAAGGTTTGATTTAAGTCAAGGGTGCAAATACGGAGATTTTAGAGATTGCCATGCGATCGCCACCGAATTTTTACTAGAGAGGAAATCCGACGATGACTTTACACCAACCCGTAACGATGACTGCGAAGACCTCGACAGAAGAACGCAGCTTAATCCTGAAACAAATTTACGAACAAGTGCTAGAACGGCAACCTTACGCTTCGGAACGCCGAGAACTAGCGGCCCTCGAAAAGCCGTTCGTCAAAGGAAAAATGGGGATTCGGCATTTCCTCAAAAATTTGGGAGTCTCCCCGGTATATTTGGCCGCATTCTACGAAAAAAGCTCGAACGTCAAATTTATTGAAAACTGCTTCAAGCATTTTTTAGGGCGGGTTCCCCACAACGAGCGAGAAATTCGGGCGTGCGACGATTTGTTATTGCGTAAAGGGGTTGGCGCGATGGTCTCGGCGCTGATCGATTCCGACGAATACCGGAAAACCTTTGGGTCTTATACGGTTCCGTACTGGCATCCGCGCCATTACGAATCTCCCAACGACTATTTAGAAAATCAATTTGTAGAGAGCGAACGGGCAGGCGATCGCGGGTGGGCCATACCGACCCTGTACTGGCACGAACTGCATCTCGACTGTAGCGGGGGTCATTGTCGTCCGGCGTGGGTGCCGTCGTCCCGGGTCAGGAATGCGTAGGAGCGATCGCCCTTGACGGTCACTCGGTTTGAGCGATCTGATAGCCCGCCCGTGCGGGCTTTGTTTGTTGGCACAGAAGAGAAGACGGGGGAACAGATCTGGGGTCGAGAGTGGGGCAATCGAGCAGAGATTGGCTGTTTCTCCTGAAAGAGGCGGGCGAACCCCAGTAAAGTATCCAAAAAGTCCATCTACCCCCTTGAAACCATGCCCGAGCTTGTTCTGACTCCCCGACCCCGATCCTTCTCCTTAGAGGGGAACGCGAGCGATCGCGCGATCGGGTGCGGGTCATCTTCCCCACCTCAACCCTCAGAGACGAAAAGCGGCGCGTCTGCTACGCTACAGCCATCCCCGCAAAGCGTGAAGCACAATAGTAATAGTCGGGCAGGGGGGTTTGACGGTCGAGAGACCCCGATCGCGGGTGCATCCCCCCCGACGGACGCCTCACCGGGGAGCGATCGCCGCCGTGCAGGCTCTGCGAACATAGGAACGGAGGCGATCGCTCGGATGCGCCGACAGACGAGACCGTAGCGAACCGAACCGACGACCTATCGTCATCGTCATTAAAGTCGCGATGTCACCGGGACGGAAGTTCGGCTAACAGACCGCCGGGGAATGCTGATCGATGCGACCGAGATCGTGGATGATAAAACTATAGACTCTCGTCTTCGCGACCCGTATGGAAACATTCTCCGGGTGCAATACCAACGATCGCGACCCCAGGACTGACACCGACCACCAATCCGGCGATTCCCATCTACAACAGGGTGTTTTGGCCAAGCTAACCGTAATACTAGCTTGACGTGATGGTCGGTGCGACGGACAGAATCACTCGACCCTCGCAAACAGGTCAACAAGCCAAAGCTTGTCCCAAGCTGCGATCTTGAGGCGACGATACAAGCTAAGTTTTTCGACGAACTGGCGCGATGGCGAAAGCGTAGCAGCACGCCGCAATCTTGTGGTCGTTCGCGAAGTTTCTCTTCGGGAGAATCGCGGATATTCGCCCTGACGATGGACTTATTTTAGGAACAGCTCAAGCCGATTATGATGACTCTTTCAGGCTATACCCTCATTGAAAAACTGCATGAGGGGGCAAATACAGTCGTCTACCGCGCTCGTCGGGAGCGCGACCACACGAGCGCGATCTTAAAAATTCTCAAAGTCGAATATCCGAGTGCGAACGAGATCGAGCGCCTCGATCGCGAATTTGAAATTGCCCGTCAGTTAAACATCCCGGGTATCGTCTCCAGTTACGGCATCGAACGATTTGAAAACAATAAAGTCGCCTTAGTGCTCGAAGACTTCGGCGGTCAATCCCTGGGAAGCTACCTCGAAACTCATTCCCTCACCTTAGTCGAATTCTTAAGACTGGCAATCCAGTTAGCCGACATTCTCGGAACCATTCACGATCGCCGCATCATCCACCGAGATATTCATCCGTTCAATATTATAATTAACCCCCTCAACTTACAAGTCAAAATCACCGATTTTGGTATATCCCTGCAACAACCGCGCCATCCCAACAACGCCGTCGAAGGCACCTTACCCTACATGTCCCCGGAACAAACCGGGCGCATGAATCGGGTCGTCGACTATCGCACGGACTTTTATTCCCTCGGGGTGACCTTATACCAAATGCTGGCGGGAAAACTGCCCTTTGAAGGGAACGACGCCACGGAAATCATTCACGCCCATTTAGCCAAAACCCCGGCCCCTCTGAGTGAAATCGACCCGGAGATCCCGGCGACCCTGAGCAAAATCATCGATAAACTGCTCGCCAAAAATCCCGAAGATCGCTATCAAAGTGCTTACGGCTTAAAAGCCGACTTTCAACGGTGTTTGGAACGGTGGCTATCCGTCGGACAGATCCCCAACTTTCCCCTGGCGCAAAAAGATCTATCGAGTCAGTTAGTCATACCGGATAAACTGTACGGACGCGAAGCCGAACAGAGCCAATTATTAAAAGCCTTCCGACAAATCAACACCAGTCAAGGCGATTCTCCTGGGGAGACCCTACGCGATCGCCCCGAGACCGTTGGGGGACGGCTAATTCTCATTTCCGGCTATTCCGGAATCGGCAAATCGAGCTTAGTGTATACCCTGCGATCCACCGTTATCGAAGAATTCGGACGGTTTATTTCCGGGAAATGCGATCCGGCGAAAGCGCAAATTCCCTATGCCTGTTTTATCGAAGCCTTCCAAGATGCGATCCGGCAAATTCTGACCGAAAGCGACGCCCAAATCGAACAATGGCGCGAGAAAATGCTGGCCGAAATCGGCAGAAATGGCATCGGCGTTCTCGTCGAAGTCCTGCCCGACTTGGAATTGATCGTTGGAGAAGCCACGCCGACCGCGACCCTACCCCCGGCGGAATCGCAAAATCGCTTAAATTTGCTGTTTCAAAAATTTTTGGGGGTTTTGGCCAGTCCCGAACAGCCCCTCGTCTTATTTTTAGACGATTTACACGCTTGCGATACGGCTTCGTTAAAACTGCTCCACGCGATCGCCTCCCGACGAGATCCCCAATCCTTGCTCGTCATCGGCGCCTATCGAGAAGGAGAAAGCGGCAACCCGCCGGACAGTGCCATTCACACCTTATTAGAACTGGTCGAAGATCTCAGAGGTAGTGGACGCCGGGTACAGACCATCGCCCTGCAACCGCTCGATCCGACCACCCTCAATCAACTGATTGCCGAAACCCTGTGCTGTCCGCCGAGACGATCGCGGGCTCTCGCCGATTTAATCTACCAAAAAACTCATGGCAATCCCTTTTTCGTGCGGATGTTGCTCGAAGCCCTCGCCCAAGAAAACCGCCTGGTTTGCAATCTCAGTTCGGGATATTGGGAATGGAATCTCGACGAAATCCGACAGATGGAAATGGCCGATAACGTGGTCGATTTGGCGATCGCCAAAATCCAACAACTCTCGGAAAACGCCCAAGACGTTCTCAAATTAGCAGCTTGTATCGGCAATATTTTTTATTTAGATATCCTCGCGATCCTCCACGAAAAATCCCTATCGGCGACGGCTGCCGAACTCAAAGAAGCTCTCGATCGCGGCTTGATCGTCCCCTTAGACAACACCTACAAAATCCCCTTAGTCTTCGGCGAAGTCGAACCCGTCGCCTTACCCGTAGACGACCTGATCGTTTCTTACAAATTCTTGCACGATCGCGTCCAACAAGCCGCCTACTCCCTAATTTCCGGCGATCGCAAACAAGCGATTCATCTCAAAGTCGGCCAACAACTGCTCAAACATACCCGACCGGAAGACCGGGAAGACAAAATCTTTGAAATCGTCAACCATCTCAATATCGGACGCGACCTGCTGCAAGCGCGCGGCGAACAATACAAAATTGCCAAACTCAATTTAATTGCCGCCCAAAAAGCCAAAGCCTCCCTCGCTTACGAAAGCGCCCTCAACTACCTCGAAACCGCCCGTCCGATCTTACTGCCCGACAGTTGGGAAACCCATTACGAATTAACCTTAAAAATCTATACCGAACTGGTCGATGTCACCTTCTTAACCGGAGATTACGATCGCAGCCAACGCTTGGCCGCCATTGTCGCCGAACGGGGCACAACGATTTTAGATCGGGTTTCCGTGTACGAAAAACAAATAAAAATTGATATTTACCTCGGGCGTCCGCAACAGGCGATCGCCACCGGAGTCGGCATTTTGAAAAAACTGGGGATTCCGGCGATCGAACAGGCGCATCCGTGGCGGATTCACTGGGAAATTTTACGCACTCAATGGCAACTGCGCGGCAAAACCGCCGACGAACTCGCCACTTGGCCGACGATGAGCGACCCTTATAAAGGGGCGGCCATGCAAATTTTAGCCGCACTGACCCCCGCCGCTTACATCGCCAACCCGCAACGGCTGAAACTGACCGTCGTGCAGATGGTCAACTTGTGTACTCGCTATGGAAATAACGAACTTTCCGCATTTGCCTTTGCGTTTTACGGGATTTTACTGCAGAGTTACCGCTTCGATCTCGACGGGGGCGATCGGGCCGGAGAGCTGGCATTGCGCTTGCTCGATCGCTTCGACGCCAACTTACTCAAAGCCAAAGTCACCGATTTAGTCTACGCCCATATCAAACCGTACAAACTGCATTTGCGAGACACCGTCGAACCGTTGCGCGGGGGGGTCGAAAGCGGTTTAGAAACCGGGGATCTGGAATGGGCTTGTTATGCGGCCCTGCATTACTGCACCCACAAATTCTTTCTCGGGGAAGCTTTAGAAACGGTAGAGCGCGAATATAACAAATACATCGTTTTGATGGAAAACCTCAAACAAGAGGTGCCGATCCCGACGGCGAAAATTTGGCGGCAGGTGGTTTTACAGTTGTTGGGTCAAGGGGGCCCTTCGCCGGGCGAGGGTTTGGAAATGGCGCGGGGGTTGCAAGCGCACGGGAGCCGATCGCAGTTCGCCTTATCGGCGGCTAAAACCTTTTTAGGTTATTTATTCGGCGATTATCAAGGAGCCGTGCATCAAGGACGACTCGCCGTGAAATTGCAATCGAACGCGATCGCGGCGATCGGTAGCAGCGAACATCATTTTTACCATTGTTTGGCGAAATTAGCCCTCTATCCGAGGCTGTCGCGATGGGAACAATGGCGCTTGTGGTTGGAGATTTGTAGCGATCGCCGCAAGCTCAAACGTTGGGCCGAGTTCGGTCCGTCGAACTTCCGACATAAATGGGATCTGGTCGAGGCGGAAATGGCGTCAGTGCGCGGGCGTACCGTGCGGGCGATGCAATATTACGATCGGGCGATCTCCGGGGCCAGAACGTTGGGGTACGTCCACGAAGAAGCGATCGCCTGCGAACGGGCCGCACAATTTTATCTGAGTTTGGGACGGGAAAAAATTGCCACGACCTATCTGAGCGAAGCCTATCGGGCGTATTCGCGCTGGGGGGCGAAGAAAAAACTGAAAATTTTGCAAGAAAACTACGCCCATTTCATCAGCCATCTGAGCAGCGAAGCCCCCAGTCCCGGGCTGACGACAATGACGATTTCGACCACGACGGGAACCCAAACCGGACTGCTCGACTTGACCGCCTTTGTCAAAGCGTCCCAGGCGATCGACAGCGAAATTGTCCTCGACGATTTGCTCGCCAAACTGATCCAAATTGTCATGGAAAATGCGGGGGCGCAAATTAGTTGTTTGCTCTTAGCGCAAGACGAGCGCTTTTATATCGAGGCGAGCGCCCAAGTCGAACCGGATCGGGTCGAGATCGGACAACATATTCCCTTAGAAACCAGCGATCGCCTGCCGATGGGCATCGTTCACTACGTGATTCGCACCCGAGAGGCGATCGTCCTCGACGATGCGGCCCGTCACGGCTTGTTTACCAGCGACGATTATCTGGTCAAACACCAATCGAAATCGATTTTATGTACGCCGATCGTCCATCAAGGCAAATTGAGCGGCATTCTTTATTTAGAAAATAACTTGATGAGCGGGGCATTTACGCCGCAACATTTGGAAGTGTTAAAACTGTTGTCCTCCCAGGCGGCGATCGCGATCGAAAATGCCCGCTTGTACACCAACTTGCTGCAATCGTCCCAACAGTTAGAAACCCAAAACGAAGCGTTAGAACGCCTCGATCGCCTCAAAGACGAGTTTCTCGCCAATACGTCCGAACAGTTGAGTACCCCGCTTAACGGGGCGATCGGCATTGCCGAATCGATGCTCGACGGCGCCACCGGAGAACTCACCCCCCAACAGCGCGCCAACCTCGCCTTAATCGTCTCCAGTGGTCGTAATTTGGTGCAGCTCGTCAACGACTTGCTCGACTTTGCCAAACTCAAACATAAGAATTTAGAACTCGATCTCAAACCCGTCGGAATGCGAGAAATCGCCGATATCGTGATCGGTTCGTGTCATTCGCTCGTCGGGAATAAACCCCTGGAATTGGTCAACGCGATCGACCCGAACGCGCCGACGGTCGAGGGAGACGAAAATCGCATCCAGCAGATCTTGCATAACTTAGTCGAAAACGGGATTAAGTTTAGCGATGGGGGACGTTTGGAGATCTCAGCCCGCGCGATCGAAGGGGAATCCGGCGTGCGTCCGCAGTTGGTGATTAGCGTCAGCGATAGCGGAATTGGCATTCCCGAGGAGCGTTTGGCGCGGGTGTTCGATTCCTTCGAGAAAGTCGATCGCTCCGTCAACGGCGATTACAACGGGACCGGGTTGGGGTTGGCGATTAGCAAACAACTGGTCGAACTCCACGGGGGGCGGATTTGGGCCGAGTCCGAAGTCGGGGTAGGGTCGCGTTTTAGCTTCACGTTGCCGATTTCGCCGAGTCAAAATGCGATCGCCTCGGGCCCGTCGGTTCCCTTGGCGACCCGCATCGGAGAGATCGCGGCTTCCGAGTTACCCGTGACGATGGCGAACCCGGAGGATATCCCGATGACGCCATTTTGCAACGAGCCGCGATCGCGCAGCAGTACGGACTTCCACATTTTGATCGTGGACGACGAACCGATCGACGTGCAGGTGCTGGTCAACTACCTATCCCTCGAAAATTATTCCCTGACGACGGCCAATAATGGCCTGGAAGCCCTCGAAGCTCTCGAACATGGCTTGCGACCCGATTTGATCTTGCTCGACGTGATGATGCCGCGCATGACGGGCTATGAGGTTTGTCAGAAAATTCGCGAAAGTTTTCCCGCCAACGAGTTACCCGTGGTGTTGTTGACGTCGCGCACTCAAGCTTCCGATATGACCGAAGCGTTCGGGTCGGGGGCGAATGATTATCTGACGAAACCAATTTCTAAAAAAGAATTGCTCGCGCGCATTAAAATGCACTTGCAATTGTCAAAAATTAACTTGGCTTACGCCCGGTTCGTCCCTCGGGAATTTCTACAATTTCTCGGGTACGAAAGTATTGTAGACGTGCAGCTCGGCGACCAAGTACAGAAGGAAATGACGATTTTGTTTTCCGATATTCGTTCGTTTACGACCCTTTCGGAGGGAATGTCGCCGCGCGAGAATTTTAATTTTCTCAATTCTTATTTAAGTCGGGTCGGTCCGGTGATTAGAAATCATAATGGCTTTATCGATAAATATATTGGCGATGCGGTTATGGCTCTATTTCCGGAGTCGGCGGAAGATGCGATGCAAGCGGCGATCGACATGCAAAAACAGGTGGCAATTTATAACGTTCACCGTCAGAAAAGTGGTTACGTTCCGGTGGCGATCGGGATCGGTTTGCATACGGGTAGCCTCATGTTGGGGACGATTGGCGAGGAACAGCGCATGGAAAGTACGGTGATTTCCGATGCGGTGAATTTAGCATCTCGGATGGAAGGGTTGACGAAAGTTTACGGTGCTTCGGTGGTGATTAGCGGTCAAACGTTGATTCATTTAGAAGATCCGACGAAGTACAATTACCGCTTTTTGGGCAAAGTCCAGGTGAAGGGTAAAAAAGATTCGGTGGCGGTGTTTGAGGTTCTCGATTGTTATTCTCCCAATACGATCGAAATGAAGTTAGAAAGTCGCACGAAGTTTGAACGAGCGATTTTACTGTATCAAGGGGAGAAGTTTGCAGAAGCAAATCAGTTATTCAAAAAGGTTTTAGAAGCGGACGAAACCGATCGCGCTGCCAAGTTTTATGTGGATCGCTGCGAATATTTCTTGAGACATGGTATTTCTAAGGTTTGGGAAGGAATTGAATCGTGGAATGAAAAACTATAAGATTTTAGATTGTAGAAGCTATATTTTAAATTTTAGAGGGGATATAGCCATCTTCAATGAGTTGTAAAATTCATCGGTGTTAGGGACACGTCAATGGAGTTTCCCTACGGAGATTTGACTACTTTACAAGGTCGATCTCAGATTCAAAGGTCAATACAATTGCCATCGATGAAGGAATTTCTGGACAATCCCCAGATTTTGTGGGGGGGGAAATTTTTTTGTCCCTACGGGTCTCATTTTTATTGGAAATGACTCTATTAAATTTACCGGACTGAAAAAGTCGGCATTTAATTTTTATAAAGGATTGTAGAATCTTCAATTTCGGGAGATAAATCGGGGGTGTTTTTGTAGGGAACAACGCGATCGCTCGACTGGTACATTGCTATAATAAAGTCATAGAATTATCGCCAATTCTATTCGTTTTAGGGAATATAAACAAGCGAGAGAGGCGATCGCGAATCTCTCCAAGGGAAAGAAAGTCCGGCTTGACGATCGCCCGTGGAAATAAGGGAGTGCAATCGGGAGTGCAATCGCCGGAAAGTGAGTATTTCTTAAAAAAATTAAATCAATCCGGGTTGATTTACCCCACCGACGAACTATCGGATCTTGTCTCTTTTTCGGTGATGGGGAGTGAATTCTGGGGGAGGCATTTTGGAAAGTGGCACAGACGATCGCCCCGTTCTAGGAAAGGGCAGACAAGATGCAAACAGGGATTGTAACTGACGGTTCGGCTTGTCCTTGGCAGCAGAATAAAACTGCATCAATTGTAAGGGAAAGAGTCGCGATCGCGTGGAGATCGCTAAAACTTCAAAAAAAGGCGAACATCTTTTACGCGATCGATATAAACCGATGGGATAACTCTCCCGAAAGATTGCCAAGGAACTCGAAATAGTAAACAGAACGAAGAATGCGGATCGTAAATAGATATTTACCGTTCCCTTACAGCATTCAAGGAGAGTTTTGACTGTGGATAAGATCTGGATTGCTGCATTAGTGACCTTACCGATATTCAGTTGTGGGATTCCCAGCACGCTGGCGAGTTCTTTTGACCCCGATCTTTTAGCGAACGAGTCGATGTCGTCGATCCGGCAAAGATTATCTTCCCTCAAGAAAACGCCCGCATTGAATTTACCCCAACCGACCTTGCAACAAGCGAGGGGAGAAACGGAAGATGAAGAGTGTAAGTTATTAGGAATTTGTGACGACGGATTGCAAGGTTTATCTAACTTGCAGGAAAGAAACGATCGCTCCACGAGCGTGGATAATTTCTTCAACCGCTAAAGCAATTACAAGCGGGTTGGTGGAGTGTCTTGGGTGCAACCGTCAATCCCTGGTCCCTTCAAGGATTGCTGAATCATCGACCGTCCGATCGGACGGTCAATTTTCTGATGGCGGATCGGGTTGAAATCAGTCCGGATGAAGTTATTTTTCTACGGAATGATTTGAAACCAGCCCGGAGATCGTCCGGAGACAACGGCGATGAAATTCGATTTACAGCGCTTTTACCAAGCGTGCAATCCGAGTAAAACGTTAGTGTTCGGTAATGCTGAAGATGCCCAGTATTACATCGATTTTGCGTCGGTACGCGGCGGTAAAACGATCGCCGAACTGGGGCGGACGATCGCGCGACTGTCCCCGGACGAACCGACCTGTCAACTATTTACGGGACATATCGGTTGCGGGAAATCGACAGAATTATTGCGACTGAAAGCGGACTTAGAAGCGCAAGGGTTTGAGGCGATTTATTTCGAGTCGTCCCAAGACTTAGAGATGGCGGATGTAGACATTTGCGATATCTTGTTGGCGATCGCGCGTCAAGTCAGCGAGACCTTAGAAGAACAGGGGATCGTCCTGTCGGCCCCTTACTGTCGCAAACTGCTGGTAGAAGCGGGAATGACGCTGCATTTGGGCATGAATTGGGGGGAGATCGCGGGGTTGGGGGAGGCGATCGCGCGGCTGACGACTCACGCGAAAGAAAGCCCGAAAGTCCGCGCTCAGTTACGACAATATCTCGAACCGCGTACCAGTCGTATTTTAGACGCGATCAACAACGAAATTCTCTTGCCGGGAACCGAGCAATTAAAAGCGCGGGGAAAACAAGGGCTGGTGGCGATCGTAGACAATCTCGATCGCGTGGACAATCGCACCTTAGCGTCCGGGCGATCGCAACCGGAATATTTATTTGTCGATCGCGGCGAACAGTTGCGAAAACTCAAGTGTCACCTGGTTTACACCATTCCGTTGTCTTTAATGTTCTCCCACGATTGCGAAGCGCTCAAAAGTCGCTTGGGTGCGGGAGTAGCGCCTAAAGTGCTGCCGATGGTTCCGGTACGCTTGAAAACCGGGGAAGACTGTCGGGAAGGAATGGACTTGTTGCGCGAGGCGATCGTGGTGAGGGCGTTTCCCGAAGTCCCTTCCTCGGAGCGCTTGGAGCTCGTCGGCGAGTTGTTCGAGCGACCGGAAAGCCTCGATCGCCTCTGTCGCATTAGTGGCGGACACATTCGCAACTTACTCGGGTTGGTGTATCGCTGCTTGCAACAAGAAGATCCGCCCTTTGCTGCGGAAGCGGTGGAAACGGCGATTCAAGAACGGCGCGACGATCTGATTTTGGCGTTGAGCACCTCCGATTGGCAGCGATTGCGAGAAGTGGCTCAAACTAAAAATATCCGAGGGGAAGCCCGCGACCAATTGCTGTTACGCAGTATGTTTGTATTTGAGTATCGAGATGCCCGCGCCGGACGCTGGTTCGATATCAATCCGATGCTGGCGGAAACTAAAGCTTTGCTCGACGATCCGAGTACGATTCCTGCTGTGTAAATGCCTTTATTGAAGCGATCGCCTCGATCGGGGGGTGCTGACCGATGAGCCAAACTGAAGATGCAGCCGTCCACAACGAGGAAGTCCTACGGCGGATGTTGCGGGCGATCGCCTTATCTCAAGGGCAATTTTCCCTGATGTTGGTCCGTTGTAATTTTAAGCGCTTGCGGGAACGGACTTTAGAGCTGTTACGCGAGCGGGTCGAGGGGACGATTCAAGAATTAAGTTTATCCTCGTCGGTTCCCTCGGTGTTCGCGACGATCGCTTCTGCGATCGGCGATCGCCCTCCCGCAGCGCTGATGATTTTCGGTTGGGAACGGATCGAGGGTTTGGATCTGCTCTTCTCGGTGATGAATAACATGCGCGAGGAGTTCAGACAGCATTTCCACTTTCCGATTTTCCTCTGGGGTGACGAGCGGGTTTTGCGCGGCTTCTTGCGCGGGGCGCCGGATTTTGCCAGTTGGGCGACGAGTACCCACTTACAGCTTCCGACGGCGGAGGCGATCGCCGAATTGAGGGCGGCGAGTGAGGAGGTCTTGAGGGCGGCGATCGATCCGCATACGGCCCAATTCGTTACAAATTGCGAGATTTTGGGCTGTCGTCGGGCGATGGAGTTGGAATGGCTCAAAAAAGAACTCGACAAGCGAGGAATCGCGATCGATCGCGATTTGGAGGCGAATTTACATTTCGTCCTCGGTCGTGACGAGTACGGGGGCGATCGCGTGGCGGAGGCGATCGCCCACTACCACAAAAGTTTGCAACTCTGGGAGCAATACGAACCCCCAAAGGATGCTGAAGATTCTTCTCGCTGCAATTTAGAACAGCCGCCGATCGCCGCCGATCCGTCCGCCGTCGCCTGGGAAACAGTCAACCCCTCGCCGACCCTCGTTTCCCAGGCGATCGTTCACTTGCACCTCGGCTTATGTTATCGCCGCCAAGCCGATCTCGACCGCCCTCACGAACGGGAACACCTACAGCGCGCCCGCCAAGCTATCGAAACTTGCATGGAATTGCTCGAATTGGCGCAGCGTCCGGACTTGATGGCGGAGTTTATCGCCCAAGAGGGGGAAATTTTGCGGCGGTTGCAAGATTGGCCCGCGTTAGCGAGGTTAGCCAAACAGGCGATCCGCCTCGATCGCAATTGGGGAAAAGCCCATCAGCTCGCCCAGGATTACAGCTTTTTGGCGGAAGTGGCTTTACAAAAGCAAAAATGGTCCGACGCGCGTAAATATGCCCAAGAAGCCCTCGCTCTGTTGGATCGAGCCGCTCTATCGATCCCCCAACACGAAAGCTTGTATCTGTTGCTGCTGGCGAAAGCCGAGGCTCAGTTAAAACAGAGGCGACAGGCGATCGAACGTTTGGTTCGGGCGCGGCGCAAAAGCGATCCGCAATATGATTTACACTTGCATCTCGAAATTTTGCAAACCTTGCGATCGCTCCATTTCGATCGCGGCGACTACCTACGCGCTTTCGAGATCAAACAAGAATATCGGGCGGTGAGCGCTCAATTTGGGGTACGGGCGTTCATCGGGGCCGGACGCTTGCGCCTGCAGCGCCATTCCCTCAATCCCTCGGTCGCCGCCACCCGCCAACAGGAGGCGATCGCCCCGGAAATTATCGCTTCCGGTCGCGAACGGGATGTCAAGCACCTGATCGCTCGTCTCGGAGAAGACCGATACAAGCTCACGGTGATTCACGGCGATTCCGGTGTCGGTAAAAGTTCCCTGGTGCAAGCGGGGTTAGTTCCGGCGCTCAAACAGCGCTCGATCGGCTCGCGGGACGTTCTCCCGGTACTGGTAAGGGTGTATACCGATTGGGCGTGGAGTTTGAGCAAGCAGTTGAAGCGGGTTCTGGAGGAGTTGGGCTTAGCGCCGCAAGAGAGCCGCTTGCAGGCGATCGAAGAGGAGATTAGCGGGGATTTGAGCGCGCCGGGAAATACTCCGTGCGACGCCGCCGAGGTGGGCGAACAATTGCAGGCGTTACATCGCGAATTGCAGCACAATGGCGATCGCAATTTGCTGACGGTGTTGATTTTCGACCAATTTGAGGAGTTTTTCTTTACCTGCGATCGCGGCGAACGGCGTACCCTTTTTTATGAATTTCTGCGCGACTGTTTGAATATCGGTTTTGTTAAAATTATCGTCTTGCTGCGCGAAGATTACATTCACTATTTATTAGATTGGAATCGGCGCGTCGGCGGTCTGGAAACTGTCAATAGCGACATCTTAAACAAAGACGTTCTCTATTATTTAGGTAACTTTTCTCCCGAAGATGCCCGTCGCTTACTCAATAGTTTG
Organism: Oxynema aestuarii AP17; assembly: GCF_012295525.1. Classification (GTDB taxonomy): domain Bacteria; phylum Cyanobacteriota; class Cyanobacteriia; order Cyanobacteriales; family Laspinemataceae; genus Oxynema; species Oxynema aestuarii. The sequence continues at coordinate 3,057,829 of NZ_CP051167.1, forward strand.
AACGAGCGATCGTCCTTTTATCTCGAACCGGATTTAATCGATGCCCTCGTCGCCGACCTCGCCGAAGACTCCGGCGAAGTGCGTCCGATCGAACTACAAGTGGTCGGCGCCCAACTACAAACGGAAAACATTACGACATTAGCTAAATATCGCGAAGTCGGCACGAAAGAACGACTCGTCCAACGCTTTCTAGAAGAAGTCATTCGCGACTGCGGCCCGCGAAACGAACGGATCGCCCGTTTGGTTCTCTATTTTCTCACGGAAGAAAACGGCATCCGCCCCCTCAAAACCCGCGCGGAACTGATGGCGGACTTGTCTCCGGAATTTCTACAGACGGAAGCGCAAAATCATGCGGTTTCCCTCAATGCAGAAGTGGAGAACCATCCGGAGAAACTCGACCTCGTTTTAGAAATTTTTGAACGGGCGGGATTGATCTTTTTATTGCGCGATTTTCCGACGAACCGTTATCAATTAGTCCACGATTATTTAGTTTCTTTCATCCGCCAGCAAGAAGAAATCCAAGAAAATTTAAAATCCCTCCGCGAAAAATATAAAAAACTCAACACTTCCTATAAAATTCTCGCGGAACTCAAACAAGTCCAGGGACGGTTTAATTCATTTCTGAAAGGGGCTTTGGCGGCTGCCGGGGTCGGGGTGTTGGTGTTGATCGGATTGGTGGGACAGGCGCAATGGCAACGACAACAGGGGGCGATCGCCGAAGTCGAAGCTCGCAGTTCGCTCTCGAAAGCGTTGTTGTTGACGAACAACGAACTCGGCGCCATAGTCGAGAGCCTCAAAGGAGCGGCGAAGTTAAAGCAGACCGAGGCACCCCTGGCGATCGAAACGGAAAGCCTCTATCGCCTACAACAGGCGGTTTATACGGTCACCGAACGCAATCGTCTCCAAGGTCATCGCGGTAGTGTGGTCAACGTGGCGTTTTCCCCGGACGGCGATCGCATCGCGACGGCGAGTACGGATAACAGCGTGCGAATTTGGTCGAAAACGGGGGAATTACTCCACCAACTCGACAGTCATACCGATTGGGTGCGCGCCGTCGCCTGGTCGCCGGACGGTCGCCTACTCGTCAGCGCCAGTACGGATAAAACCCTCAAACTCTGGACTCGCGACGGTACCCTGCTCAATACGATTCCCGGACATGGGGAAACGATTACCAGCCTCGCCGTCGCACCGGACGGACGGGCGATCGCCACCGCTAGCTTAGATAAAACTGTCAAACTCTGGAATCTCGACGGTCAACTGATGACCATGCTTTCCGGTCACGACAAGGGGATTTCTAGCGTCTCCTTCTCTCCCGACGGTCAAACGGTGGCGACGGCTAGTTTGGACTCGACGGTCAAACTCTGGACTCGCGACGGTCAACTCCGCCGAACTATCCCCGCACACAACCAGTCGATCGCCCGGGTCAGCTTTTCCCCCGACGGTCAAACGATCGCCACCGCCAGCACCGATCGCACGATAAAATTATGGAAAACCGACGGCACTTTTATTAAAACCTTAATCGGACACACGGACTCCGTACTCGACGTGACTTTCTCCCCCGATGGCGAAACGATCGCCTCGGCGAGTAAAGATAGCACCGTGATTCTCTGGCGCGCCGACGGAACCCGGATCCGCATCCTCAAAGGACACCTCCAAGATGTCTGGAGTGTCGCCTTTTCTCCCGACGGTCAAACCCTCGCTTCCGCCAGCAGCGACAATACCGTTAAACTCTGGCATCGCTACAGTCGTTCGCTTCCCGCATTTCGCGGTCACGAGAACGAAGTGCTGATCGTCGCCTTCTCCCCGAACGGCAAAGTCCTCGCCTCCGCCAGCAAGGATCGAACGGTTCGTCTCTGGACTGAAGATACCAAGGAGTTTGCATTGCTAGAAGGCCACAAAGATGCGGTCTGGAATCTCAGTTTCAGTCCCGATGGTAACCTGTTCGCCACCGCCAGCGAGGACACGACGGTTAAAATTTGGCGTCGCTACGAACCGAAACCAATTGCCACTTTAACGGGACACCAGCAACCCGTTTTAGCGGTCAGTTTCGATCGCGACGGCAACACGATCGCCTCTGCCGGTAAAGACGGCTTGCTCAAGTTGTGGACCGATCGAGGTCGCCCAATTCTTTCGATTCAAGCCCACGATCGACCCATCAATAGTGTTACCTTTTTAGATAAAGATGACAAAATTGCTACCGCAAGTGAAGATGGCACGGTCAAAATTTGGACTCGCCAAGGTCAACTCTTAAATGTATTAAAAGACCATCAAGACACGGTTTACAGCATTGCTTATTCTCCCGAATACGAACGGCTCGCTACTGCCAGTAAAGATAACACGGCCAAACTGTGGAATTTGAACGGGGAATTGTTGCAAACTTTTGAAGGTCATAGCGACTCGGTATATTGGGTTAGTTTCAACCCTGAAAAACCATATCTGGCTACGGCGAGTGAAGACAGTACGATTAAACTGTGGGATTTCGATGGCAAGTTATTGGCGACTTTGGAAGGACACGAACAAGGGGTTTTAAGTTTAAGCTTTCGCCCCGATGGTAAGTTCCTCGCTTCTGCAAGTAAAGATAATCGCGTAATTTTATGGAATTTAGATTTAGATAACCTCATCGATCTCAGTTGTGATTGGTTGGGAGATTATTTGAATTTCAATAAGGAGTTTACTGAGAATAGTAAAGAATCTAATCTTAATTTGTGCGGTAAATAAGTAAGCCAAGGAACGGGAAAATCCCCGCGCCTAAAATATGTCGATCTCATACCATTTTTCTAAAACCTCGATCTCGCTCATGATTTGATTTTTGAAAATTCTTGAAAAATGGTATAATTTTTAATCGATCGATCTAAAAATCTAAAATAAACTTTATTCTAATTGCCTGCGAAATCGACTAATACTAACTGCTAATAATACTACTGCAAACACCAAAAGCGCGATCGCCCTCGGCCATAATACCTCAAAACCGACGCCTTTAAGAATTAAACCACGGGCGATCGCCACGTAATGGCGTAATGGGTCAAAAGCTGATAAAGTTCGGAAAAATGGCGGCATACTTTCAATGGGCGCGATCGCCCCAGAAAGCTGAATTAAGGGAACGTTAAAGAAAAAAGAGGTTAAAATAACTTGTTGCTGGTTGCGGGCGATCGTTGCCAACAAAATTCCCAAACCAATACAAACCCATAAATAAATCGCCGACAAACCTAAAAATAATAAAAAATTGCCCCGAAATGGGAGATTGAATACAAATTTACCCAGACTCGACGCCAATAATAAATCGGCCATCAATAAAATAAACAGGGGTAAAATTTTTGCGAGCAAAATTTCCCATCCGGCGGCAGGAGTCATTAATAATTGCTCTAAAGTTCCTACATCTTTTTCGCGAATTACCGTTAGGGAAGACAGTAAAGATCCGGTGAGGGTCAAGACGACTCCAATCACCCCGGGAACGAAAAACCAGCTACTAATTAAACCGGGATTGTACAGAAAACGAACTTGCGATCGCACCGGAAGATCGAGGCTATTTTCTTGTAACTCTCGGGCGTAATTGTTAATGATTTGTTTGGCATATCCCGCCGCAATCCCCGCCGTGTTCGCATCGACTCCATCGATAATAATTTGAAGGTCGGCGGGTTTTCCCTCACTCAACTCTTCGGCAAAATCTGGGGGAATGACCAAGCCGATCGTAATCTCTCCCGTGCGAACTTTTTGGCCGAGTTCTGCTTGACTACTGCTGAAAAATTGTGGGATAAATAAATTATTTTGGCTTAAACCCGAGACTAATTCTCGACTGCGATCGCTTTGAGAATAATCGACGACCCCCAAAGCGAGGCGATCGACATCGGGACTGAGGGCGAGTCCGAAGATGAGCAGTTGAACGGTAGGCGGGAAAATGAGCAAAAAGATCAGTTGTTTGTTTCTGAAAATTTGCCGAACTTCTTTAACAATTAAGGCCCACAATCTGCTATTGAAAAATGGAAACAAAAAAGCCATGAGCGTTCGTTAAATAGGCGGTCGTAGATGATTTAAATTAAATCGGGATTGATAAAATTCTTTTTGGCTCTATTTTAATAATAGAATAAAAATGCTTTTCGTTCGAGGGAAAGCGGCGATCGCCAACACATTTGAGCGAATGGCTGAGGGGAACTCTCAGATCGAATTTATGGCTGAATTTGCTTATTTTAGTCGTAAAATGAAGATTTAGAAACTCTTTATCCGAGGGATATTCGTACACCGTCCTGGTAGACTATTTTGAAACCCGATCGCCCATCGCTTCCCCTGCGTCTGAGACGGCGCGATCGCCCAGCCCAACTCAGCCCACCCTAAGTGAGGATTACACTATGAGCTATCGAATAGATCGGGGCGCTTACGCCCAAACTTACGGCCCGACCGTGGGCGATCGCGTGCGGTTGGCAGATACGGAACTATTTGTGGAAGTCGAACGGGATTGGACGACCTACGGCGACGAGGTGAAGTTCGGCGGCGGTAAAGTCATTCGCGACGGGATGGGACAGTCCCCCATTTCCAACGCCGCCGGGGCCGTCGATTTAGTGATTACCAATGCTTTAATCCTCGATTGGTGGGGGGTGGTCAAGGCCGATGTCGGCATTAAAGACGGCAAAATTTACAAGATCGGCAAGGCGGGAAACCCTTACATTCAGGACGATGTAGACATCATCATCGGGCCGGGAACCGAGGCGATCGCCGGAGAAGGACGCATTCTCACCGCAGGCGGGATCGACGCTCACATTCACTTTATCTGTCCGCAACAAATTGAAGTGGCGATCGCCTCCGGCATCACTACAATGTTAGGTGGCGGTACGGGTCCGGCCACGGGAACGAACGCCACGACCTGCACCCCGGGGCCGTGGAATATTTATCGCATGTTACAAGCGGCGGAGGCTTTCCCGGTCAATCTCGGCTTTCTCGGTAAAGGCAACAGCAGCCAAAGTGAAGGCTTGGTCGAGCAAGTTCTCGCCGGGGCGATCGGCTTGAAACTGCACGAGGACTGGGGAACAACTCCGGCGGCGATCGATACTTGTTTGGGCGTGGCGGACGACTACGACGTGCAAGTAGCGATCCATACCGATACCCTCAACGAGGCCGGGTTTGTCGAACAAACGATCGCCGCATTTAAAAATCGCACGATTCATACCTATCACACCGAAGGCGCGGGCGGCGGTCACGCCCCGGATATTATTAAAGTTTGCGGCCAAAGTAACGTTTTACCCTCTTCTACCAATCCGACGCGCCCCTATACCGTCAATACGTTGGAAGAACACCTCGATATGTTGATGGTGTGCCACCACCTCGATCGCGCCATTCCCGAAGATGTCGCCTTCGCCGAATCGCGCATTCGCCGCGAAACGATCGCCGCCGAGGATATCCTGCACGATTTGGGCGCCTTCAGCATCATTTCCTCGGACTCCCAGGCAATGGGACGCGTGGGAGAAACGATTATCCGTACCTGGCAGAGTGCCCATAAAATGAAAGTCCAACGCGGTCGCCTCTCCGGCGAAACTGGGGAAAACGATAACTTGCGCGCCCGTCGCTACGTGGCAAAATATACAATAAACCCGGCAATTACTCACGGAATTTCTCATATAGTGGGCTCGATCGAAGTCGGTAAACTCGCCGACTTGTGTTTGTGGGATCCCGCCTTTTTCGGCGTCAAACCGGAATTGGTTCTCAAAAGTGGGGCGATCGCCTACGCCCAAATGGGGGACGCCAACGCCAGTATCCCCACCCCGCAACCGATTCACATGCAACCGATGTTCGCCAACTTCGGCGCTTCTCGGACTGCGACCTCGGTGACTTTCATGTCCCAGGCGGCGATTGACAACGAAATTCCGGCGCAATTGGGTTTGCAGAAACAGGCGATCGCCGTCCGCGAAACCCGCAACATCGGCAAAAAAGATATGAAATTAAACGACGCCCTCCCGGCGATCGAAGTCGATCCGGAAACCTACGAAGTGCGTGCCGATGGTGAATTACTGACCTGCGAACCTGCAGAAGTTTTACCCTTGGCCCAGCGCTATTTCTTGTTCTAAAAAGCTTCTCGAAACAGAGCAAAAACCCGAAATGTTTTTGAAGTTCAATCATTTCGGGTTTCGGGTTTTCGGGTTTTTTCAATGGGCGATCGCAAAATAGCCAACAATATTTGAATTTCTCTCAAACAGCTAATGGCATTTCGTCGCATTCTTCCTCGCCGCGCAACAGTCCCATAATGCGATATTTGTACTGTTGAAATGCTGGCGATCGTCGCATCGCTTGGGTACGTTCTCCCGGTAATTCGATTTTGATTTGTTCGCGGACGCGACCGGGACGGGCGCTTAAAACATAGATCCGTTCGGATAAAAAGACTGCTTCTTCTACGTCGTGGGTGATCGTTAAAATTGTGGTTCCGGTTTGTTCCCAAATTTGTAAGAGAAACTGCTGCATTATTTCTTTAGTTTGTACGTCTAACGCCCCAAAAGGTTCGTCCATTAACAGGATTTTTGGACGGGATGCTAACGCCCGGGCGATCGCCACCCGTTGTTTCATCCCGCCGGATAATTCATTCGGTAAAGCATGGGCAAATTGGGATAAACCAACTATTTCTAAATAATAGGCGACGCGATCGCGCCGTTCCGATGCCGAGATTCCTTGTAATTTTAATCCGAAACCGACATTTTTAGCGACCGTCATCCAAGGATAAAGGGTATAATTTTGGAAGACCATCCCGCGATCGCTCCCCGGTCCGCGCACGGGTTCGCGATCGACTAAAATTTCCCCCGAACTCGGCATTTCCAACCCGGCAATTAAACGCAATAACGTCGATTTTCCCGAACCAGAAGCGCCGACCGCACAGACAAACTCTCCCTCTTCAATATGAAGGTTAATATTGTCTAAAGCGAGTAAAGAACCGCGCCGCGTTGGAAAACGCTTGTAAAGATTATTGACTTCTAAATGCATGAGTAAATTTCCTCTCAATCGATCGAAATTAGCAATCAAACACCAAATTAATTGGTCGCCCAACGACAAGATAATCTCAAAGCTAAACGGAATAATAAATCGATGGTCAATCCAATCAGTCCGATAACAATTAAACCCGCAAAAATTTCATCGGTTCTGAGAAAGCGTTGAGCGACGCTAATCCGCCGTCCCAAACCCTCCGTCGCCGCCACCAACTCGGCGACAATTACTAAATTCCAAGACGCCGCCATATTGACCCGCGCCGCATCAATAATACTCGGGGTAATGTAGGGGAAAATGACTTGCCAAAACACTTGTTTTCGTTCACCACCCAGGGTGTAAGAGGTTTCGATTAACTCTTTCGGAACGAATTTCACCGCATCCATAACCATTAAGGTGTTGAAGAATAAAGTACCGATAAAAATTAATAAAATTTTTGGCGCTTCTCCCAAGCCAAAATATAAAATAAGTAAGGGAATAAACGCTGGGGCTGGCATATAACGAACGATCCCGATAATCGGTTCGAGTAACGCCCGTAAACTGGCAAAAGTTCCCATTAAAGTTCCGAGGGGAATGGAAACGATCGCCGCTAAACTAAAGCCACTTAAAACTCGAAATAAACTCGCACCAATATCTTTAGGTAAATCCCCACTGACCCACAATTTGTAAATTGCTTGTAAAACTTGTCCGGGACTGGGTAAAAACAAAGGTTTGACTAAACCCGAAGTCGAGATCGTCCACCACAAAATAACGGGAATGGCGATCGACAAAACCATTAATTTCCACCGCAACTGTTCGGGGATATTCTCGCCAATTCTCCAAAAGACGCTCGGTTGGATAATTTTGGGAGAATTCGGCGGTTGTTCTTCGATAGGTTCCGCGCTTTTATTCATCACAATTAAATTGAACTTTTTTGAACTGGTCATTTAATCTTATTAAGTTTAAAAAATATTGATTTATTATTTATATTTTAGAGTTTGCGGGCAAGATGCCCGCATTCTAAATTTTCACTTGTTTCTTAAACTCCCGAGCCTAGGAGTTTATTTTTCGATTCTGCATAAGCTTTGACGAAGCGATCGTCAAAAATCTTACTCAAATCGGGCTGATTTTGTACGAAACCCGTTTCCATCAAAAAATCGGAGATTTGTTCGGCAGCGTAGGGTAAAGCGGTCATGTTTTCCCCCGGTTGAAATGCTTTTAAATTGTCTTCAATGGTGAAAATTTTTGTCCCCGCTTCGTATTGTTTATATTCTTCAACGCTGACCCCCGCTCGTTCCGCCATGATTTGATAAGATCGATCGGGATTGGTCTTAATAAATTCCAACGTATCAAACCAAGTGTTCACTAATGCTTGAACCGCTTCGGGCCGTTCGTTAATTAAACGGCGTGTAACGACTAAATGATCGGGAATGGCACCCGGAAAGTCTTTAGAACTGAATAATTCTTTACTTCCCGGACGTTCTAAGGCTTTAGTCGTGAAGGGCGCAAAGACACCGACCGCATCGACTTGTCCGGCAACAAAAGCGGCGGCGGCGGCTCCCGTTTCTAAGGGTTGAAAGTCGATATCTTCAGCGCTCAATCCTGCTTCTTTCAAGCCTAAAAGCAGAAGAAAATGATCGACGGTTCCTTCTTCAGCAGCTACTTTTTTCCCTTTCAAATCGGCGACGGTATTGATGCCTTCTCGAACGATGATTTTGTCATTTCCGGTGGAGTTATCGTTGACTAAAACAATCACTTGGTCGGATCCGGCAGCAACGGAACTAATGGTGTCGTTCAGGGTTTGGGTGTTGGCGTCGAGTTGTCCGGAAACGAGGGCATTGATTGAGTCGAGATAGCCGTCAAACCAGGTTAAATTAACGTCAATTTGATGGGCTGAAAATAATTGTTCGCTTTCGGCAATTCGCCAGGGAAACCAGCCGGGCCAGGCAGTATATCCCATGCGAATGGGGGTTGCACTTTGTCCACTCGGGTTGGATGGCGTACAACTGACGGTTACGATTAAACTCAGACAGAAGACGGCCAGATATGAAAATAAGGTGCGACGTTTCACGATCTTTCCTCGATCTGTTCTCGATCTTTACTCGATCTGTTTTCGATCTCTTGTCGATGCAAGTAATAGAAAAATAGAAAATCTTAAGAGCTGACGATCGCCTTCGTCCAATTCGCTCGCGGATGAATTCTTTTAGGCTTATCACGAGGGGCGATCGCGGATTTGTAACTAAAGATACCGATCGCGGCTTGTGGAGACAGAGGCGATCTAAACATTGCGAAAAGTTGGGCAGATTCTAGGGAATTTGAAGAAGAAAGGCGATCGCACTGAGGCGTTAACTTGCTCTTTCGCCAAAGGGCGATCGCCTGGCACCCCCAATCATGCAGAAACTGAATCAAAAAATTTATGTTTTACGCGAAATTGTGGCAATCCTAGCAGTTGCAGGCGAATCCAATTGAACCAAACATCTAAACCTTCCCCGGTTTTTGCGGATACGGGAATAATCGTGACATTTGGGTTCATTTGACGTACATTTGCGGCGATGCGATCGACATCGACCTCTAAATACGGTGCCAAATCTGTTTTGGTAATTAACAGACAATCCGCTTCTTGAAACATGATCGGATATTTAAGCGGTTTATCTTCCCCTTCGGTTACACTTAATAATGCAACTTTTGCGTGTTCGCCGATTTCAAACTCTGCCGGACAAACCAAGTTACCGACATTTTCAACTAAGACTAAATCGAATTCGGTCGGGTCGTAGTCCGCTACCAATTGATGCAGCCCTCCGGCGACCATTTTCGAGTCTAAATGACACGATCGCCCGGTGTTAATTGCAATTACGGGAACGCCGTATTGTTCTAGCCGTTCCGCATCTAAGCGGGTGGTCATATCCCCTTCAATTACTACAATTTTTAATTCGTCAGTGAGGGCGGCTAATGTTTTTTCTAATAACGCCGTTTTCCCCGCACCGGGACTGCTCATAACATTGAGACAAATCATTCCCCATTCGTCAAAATGTTCGCGATTGTGATCTGCACCATCTTGGTTGGCGTGCAGCAAATTTATGCCGAGGGCGGCGTCAAAGGTTTGATGCATAACTAACAGTTTCCTGGGGAGTTTCCTGAGTTAAAAAGCTATATTCTATTCGGTCGATTTTGAGTTCCCGTCCCGAACGAATATCCTCCATTGGCGAACCGCATTCGGGACAGCTATATTTCAACCCAATTTCCGGTCGATATTCGCGCTCGCAAGGATGACAAAAAGCAATTAAGGGAATTTCTTCGATCTGCAATTTTACCCCGTCTAAAAAGGTGCCGCGCGTTTGCACTTCAAAGGCAAATTGCAAACCGACTGGTTCGACACAAGTAAAATGACCGATAACTAAGTGCAAAGCTTCTATTTTGGGTTTTTGGGGTTGCGCTTCCCACCAGTCTTTTACGGTTAAAATTAAGGCTTTGGTCAGATCGGTTTCATGCACGACTCACCTCCAGTCCGAGAGAAATTCCGGTTGGGCTTTGGGATGGATATAAGCAGGTTTTTCTTGGCGAGGTAATTGTCCGGATAAAACTAAATGTGCCATCGTGTCGCAAATCACCCGAGTGGCCATCAACGAGGTCATGTCACTAATATCGTAAGGTGGCGAAACTTCGACGACTTCCAAGCCACAAACGGGCGCTTTTTGTACAATTTTTCCGAGTAAATAAAGGGCTTCTCGGGGGAGTAAACCGCCGGGTTCGGGCCAGCCCGTCCCGGGGACGAATCCAGCATCGATACAGTCGATATCGAAGCTGATATAAACGCAATCGGTTCCGTCTAATGCCCGTTCTAAAGCGAAGTCTACCGTCGAATCCAAACCGATTTCAGTAATATCTGTAACGGTGAGAATATTGGTTTGTCTTTCGCGACAAACTTTAACCCCTTGACGGGGAACTTGCCAGCCGCCAATCCCGAGTTGAACTAAGTTTTTAGCGGGGGCATTTTTAATATTATTGGCGTGAAACCACGGGCAGGTGTGCATCCGTTCGTCGAGGTCGGTTTCTTGGGTGTCGACGTGGCGATCGAAGTGAATAATTCCGACTTTGCGATCGCCTAAATGACGGCAAACTCCGCGCACGGTGGGATAGCCGATCGAGTGATCTCCCCCTAAAACAATGGGGAAGGCACCGGAACTAAAAATATGGGCAATTCCTTTAGAAATTTGATCGAAAGATTTCTCGTTATTGCCAGGAATCGTGAAGATATCGCCGAGATCGCACAGGGTAATTTGTTCGCGTAAATCGACGCCTAATTCAAAGTTGTAGGGGGTATAAAGAGCGGAAATTCTGCGAATTCCTTGTGGTCCGAATCGGGTTCCGGGACGATAGGTGGTTCCGGAATCGTGGGGAACGCCAACGATCGCGATATCGTAGTTGCCAACTTGACGAACGTCTTCGAGATATGGAGCTTTTAAAAAGGTGTTAATTCCGGCATAGTGGGGCAGTTCGCCACGGGAAAACGTGGGGATCGTGCGATCGCGGATACTCGCTGCTCCTTCCAGTCCGAATTCTAACCCTTGGGAAACTTCTTGTTGCCATCCAGTCAGGGGCAGGTGCTGTTCTTTTTCTAAAGCCCGACTGGCTTCGCTCGACTCATTTGGATGACGAAAGGTAGGCTGTTCTTCTGTCATGACTGCACCTGAAATAACCTGCTTTTATGCGGTGGGTTTATTCGGTCATTGCCCGCTCTCCAAATTTCCAAAAAACCGAAAAAATAAGAACCCGGGAGAGCGATAACGACCTTTTGCCGTTATTGTCCTCCCGGGCTTTTATCCCGCCGTGTAACCAACCCGTTTCTCCGCCTATGGAAACCGTATGATTGAAGGTTGGTTTGCTTCTCTCGGACCAGCCATTCAAATCTATTGACTTAAATCGGAACCCTAGAAGCTCGTTTGATTGTCGAGACTTAAAGTTCGATTGAATTGAGAACCGAGCTTTAAATTTCTCTATTACAAATAGCAATAGATTTCCTAAGGGAGTGTATCGAATGCTACCATTTGCAGGTTAATTTTTGAGAGCCGTTAAGAAATCAAAGGGGCAATTCGGCTAATTGCCAATACATCAGCCGCGTTTGGACTGAAAAATGCTTGTAACACTTCGCGACTTCGATCGCCCGTCGGAAAGCATTCGACGATCCCTCTTTTCTTAAAGTGAGATCGTGTTAGCAACAGGTCTGGAACGTCTAGCGGAACTCGATCTGAGGATATCTTATGAGCAAAAAGTCTACAAATGCTATAATTTTAGTCAAAAAACATCTCAAAACTGTTACTTACAAAGGATTAAACGGCTGCGATCGAAAGTTCGATCCCGAAAATGATAAAATAGGGATAGGACATTCATTTTTCTCAAGTTTCTCAAGATTAACTGAGAAAAGGTAAATTCTTAATTTCTGGAGCCGTTGAAATTTTAATCCCTAATTGCACTTTTCCTTGCGAATACGGTTCGAGCTGAAATGTCCAATGACAAAAGCCATTTTCATCCGGCTTAACGTTATCCGTAGTCCCATTCTCCATCACCTCAACTTTAATTTCTTCAAGTTCGGAAACGGGGACTCGTTCGGTAATTTTAATGGTTCTCGCTTCGGCGCCAATATTAGAAATAAATAACTCCGTTTTCAGAAGAGAAATATTCCATTTCGTCAGATGCTCTTGATGAGTGTTGTGTCTTTGTTTGCGTTGCAAACGGATATTTGCATCCGGTCCCCACCCCAACTCAAATCGTTCTCCCGGTGCAATAAAACCGATCGCCGTTTTGCCAACAAACTCCGTCGATCTCACTAAATCTACAGGACCCGCCAACAAGGGAAAAGCCGAACAATTCGTCTGAACTGTTTTTAAAAACACCTGACACGCCAATTCCGGCATCGCTACATATTCGACAATACCCGGCGTATCAAACGTAAATAGCGAGACGCGATAAGGTCGTCCGTCCGAGGGAACGGTCGCCTTTTGGGGCGATCGCAACGTCCTGACTTCCCCGCCATCTTCTACCCCCGGTAAGGTCACGGTTCCCGATGCCGTTCCCGAACCCAATCCCGGTTTCTGTACCACTTGTTCCCGAGTTTTAATTTCGATCTTTTCCTCTTTTGCGCGAACGGTTAAAATATCCTCTTCCAATAACGGTGGTTCGGTTCCCAACGAAGATCGCGCCGTAGAAAATACTAAATCTACATCCGTCCAATCTTCTCCCGTCCGTTGCCAAATGCACGCATCCGTGCGCATCGAAACTGAAGGATTTTCTCCTAACAAAAGATGCGCTTGGTGGTAAGGTCTCCATAAAGCATTGGGAACGACGTAATCGAGAGCAAGTTGATAATCTCCCGCTTCGCTAATGCTCAAATCGGCTTCGAGGGTCGCCATATAAACTAAATCCGGGCGGGATAAAGCGGCGAGACGATCGCAGAGTCTGTCAATTTCTTCTTTGAGTTCGACTTGTCCTTCAAAACTCTTTAAGATTTCCGATCGCAAATCTCGCATATTTTTAAATAAGGTTTGAAATTGCGATCGCCACGTTGCCGGTTCCAACTGTCCCCAGACCGCATCAACGGGGATTTCTCGCACCGCTTTTTCGAGCATCGTCTGCACCCGATTGTAGGTTAATTCCTGATGCTGGCGGTCTTCAGTTAACCACTCGAAGCGATCGATTGCCGATTGTAATTGTGCTTCTAAATTAGCCACGACTTCGGTCGCTTCAGTTTCGAGGCGATCGCGATCGCGAATCAGCATTTTGCGCCGGACGCGCACGTCATCGATGCGAGCTTCACCGAGGGCATTTTCGGGGCCTTGCAACCATTCTCCCCGTAACGACTTATCCGCCAGTACGGGGGCGACATTTTCCACCCGCACCCGCCACAAACCGGGGGTTAAGGTGAGTTGGGTCACTCGACGGATAGAAGCCCGGTCTTCCAAAACCGTTACGGTGGTGACGGGAGCCTCGGGAGTTAATTCGCCGACGATTTGGTTAGGGGATTGCATAGTGGACATGGCTTAAATTGGCGCTGCGATCGCGATCGTAACTCTTCTAACTCCTGTTGTAACTCCCCCGGCGATCGGGGCATCCAATTTTCACCGCGCCAACGGCGCAACATTTCGATCGCCTCTTCCCGCGATTGGCCCGTATTCGCCTCGTAGCGCCGCCAGAACGCATCCCACCAATAGGGCGGTTCTTGCTTGTCCCCCTCGTATTCTGTCGGGCGCCCGGTGTCTCCGTCCACCACCAAACTACCCACGTAATCCGCCTCCTCGTAAACCCGCGCGATTTGGTCGTGAATCGCTTCGATATCCTGCGCCGAAACCACCCCGTTACTCGTCGCCTTGTAAAACTGCACCGTCACCCGAATCGGAAAATCCGGGTGCCGTTCGATGTCCAACCCGTCAATCTCGGTAAATGGCCCTTCGACCGCTCCATGACCGATAACCGCCGCTTCCACATCGCCGCGCACGGCACTTTCTAGCATGATTCCGGCACTGGGAACTGCATCGTTATAGACCTCCCTCTCCATCGGATTTTTCTGCTTTAATGGTACTTGGATTAATAGCACCATGTTTAAGCCGCTCTCCCCTGCTGCTGCCGCGCTCTCAGAGGGTTCGGCGTTGCCATTTTCAGCCTCGAAATCGCTCGACCGTTGCCCCGTCAAGCTGGCACGCTCGCCGTTTTTATTGAAAAAGAGGCGCTGACCCCAGGTTCCACCCGCTTCAAACCCATCTCTCACATTGTCAATAATCGTGACGCTCGTTCCTTCTCGGGTGGCGAGAATGGTCAGCACTGCGGGATCCCCTTGATAGGATTGATAATTAAATAAAACCGGATTAAATTGGGCGATTTTTCCTTGTGGAATCGGTAAAAAACAGGCTTGAGCGCTGACGAGAACGTGGGTATCGCGATCGGCGAGTAACGATGTTTCTCGACCGCCCCAAGAATCGCCATCGCTGAGATATTTTCTAATATTTCCCAAAAATTCTCGTAGGGAAATGCGCTGGAGCGATCGCCCTTTTTCGTTACCGACTAATAAGAAAAAATCATCGGGAGAAAGATCCGCCGATCGATCTTCAAAATTAGGATAGCGAATCACGGGCATCAAACTTAATTCATAATCCTCTGTTATCGGATTGCGCTGTTGTACCTGAATGGTCATATCGCTAATATTCGGACCGACCGCCGAATTGTGATAGCGTCCTGTATCTTCCCAGGTTACGTTAACGATATCGAGTCCGTACTGTTGCGCCAAACGCCGTGCTTCCCGGTCGTACACCATCGACATTGTTTCTTGAATAACCTGTCTGTAATCTTCATAAGCTGTTTCCAGTTCCCGTTGTTCTATCGTTTCCATCTTATCTTTCCTTGTGGGGGAATTCTGCTCGTTTTTGGCCGATGCGCGATCGCCTGTCAGCAATCCGAACAAGGCCAACGGTAATAAAATTAACCCAGTCAACCATAATTTCTGCACGGTCTTTCTCCCTCCCTAGAGTCGAATGAGTTGGGCAATAACTGCTCAAATGTTTTCACTCCTAGGCTAATCCAATCCTGATGATTTGTCCGCTAAGTTTCAATTTTGGTAACAATGGCCAGTTGATAGGAAGTTGCGATCGCGATGTTCTCCATAACATTAGGTATAAATAGCGGCCTACATCGGAGTGAAACTCAGGATCTACCTCCACGATCTTATTAAACTCTAGAAAAACGGTAATTTTAGAGCAAAAAATCGGCGATCGCCTGTAAATACCCCACAATTCACAGGTGCAATTGTTCGGGGGAAGAATTTAATGGCATCAACTCGATTTTAAAACTAAGTTAATTAAACGCTCCACTAAGCGATCGCCGTCCATCGGCATCACCGTTTCCCCTTCCAAAACATTTTGCATTAATACAAACGATACCAAAGACCCCAAGAAAATCCGTGTCGTCGCTTCCGGATCGGGACAATTGAGTTCGCGATGACTCTCAAAGTATTGAGAAAGGGTGGCGATCGCCCGTTTTGGAATCGTCCCCACAAACTGGCGCGCCAATTCGGGAAAGCGCCCCGATTCGCCGATAACCAGGCGGATAAACGCAATATACTCTCGATCTTCGGCGATCGCGTGCAGTAAAGTATAAGCGATTTTGCGTAACACTCGTTCCGGTTCGCCAGCGAGCGGCAAAGCACCAAACACGATCTGAAAGCGATCGCGGGTGACGCGATCGATTAAAGCGGTAAATAGACCCTGTTTGTCCTGAAAATGGCTATAAATCGTTTGTTTTGAGACCCCCGCCGTTGCCGCCACCCGATCCATGCTCGTCCCGGCATAGCCGTGAGTGAGAAAAATTTGCATGGCGCCGTTTAAAATTTGCTCGCGCTTGTCGTGAGAGACATTAATTTCTGGTTGTTCAATCGGCATGGTTCTGTCCTCGATCCCGTGCTGTATGCGATCGATGTAGTTTTGCGAAGTTAACTTGACCCCTCGAACTAGACGGCTTACGATGAAACTCATCCGGACTAGACTAGACGGTCTAGTTTGATTTTACCCTCTCCCCGGCGATCGCCGTTCAATTTTTTATAGACCCCACCTCTGCGCTCCCCTATCGATCTCGTACATCTATCTAAAATCTCAAATCCTAGGAGGTGCTAGCATGAGTCACATTATTTCACACTTTAGGGCAACGGACGAGGCGAGCGATCTCTCGCACAAGCACCGTCCGCCAAAAATATTATTCTTTCTTCCTCTCCTAGCGATCGCCGGAGGGGTCGGCTGGTATGCTAAAACCGAATATTTTTCCACCCCTGCCGTCGAAGCTCTCACATTAAGCGGTCGGATCGAAGGCTACGAAACCGATATCGGCGCTAAAATCGGCGGTCGCGTCGAATGGGTCGCCGTTCGAGAAGGCGATCGCGTCGAAGCCGGGATGACTGTCGCCCGCCTCGACGACGACGAAATCCGGGCGCAAATGGAAGGGGCCAGCGCCCGCATCGCCAGCGCCGAACAACGGGAACTACAGGCGCGCTTGCAAGTGGAGGCGATCTCCACTCAAATCGAAGAAGCCGAACTCAACTGGCAACAAGCCCGGGACGACGCAAGTGGGCGGATTTACCAAGCCCAAGCCAACCTCGCCACCGCCGAAGCGCAACTCGCCCAAGCCCGAGCCCAAGTCAATCAAGCCGAATCCGAGTTGAAATTGGCGCGCAGCGATCGCGATCGGTTCGCGCCGTTACTCGCCGAAGGGGCGATCTCACAACAACAATTCGACCAAACCCAAGCCCGTTACGAAACCAGCCTCGCTACGGTAGACGCCCGACAGGCCGCCGTTGCCGCCGCCGAACGGCAAGTGAGAGCAACCCGAGGGGGGTTAGTGCAAGCCGAGACGGCCAGCCTCAATCCCGAGATCCGCCGCACTCAAATCGAACGCCTGCAAACCCAACTGGAACAGGCGCGATCGCAAGTCGAAGCGGCGCGATCGGAGATTGCCAACGCCCAAGCCGCCCGCCAAGAAATCGCCGCCCGGTTGAACGATTTATCCGTAGCCAGCCCGATCGCGGGGATCGTCACCGTTCGCAGTATAGAACCGGGTGAGGTCATTGCCCCGGGCAAAATGTTATTGACGGTCGTCGATTTAAACGATGTTTATTTACGCGGTTATCTTCCGGAAGGCCGCATCGGTGAAGTGCGCGTCGGACAACCCGCCCAAGTCTTTTTAGATTCGGCTCCCGATCGCCCGTTGGCGGCAACGGTTACGGCGATCGATAACGAGGCTTCTTTCACCCCAGAAAATATCTATTTTAAAGACGATCGCGTCAAGCAAGTCTTCGGTTTAAAATTAGGAATTGACAATCCAGAAGGTTTTGCCAAGCCGGGAATGCCTGCGGATGCCGAAATTATTCGAGAGGGAGATTGAGGAAACCACTTTGGAAACCTTAAAAAATCGAAAGTTAATGAGATTTCATCGATCGCTGGCCAATTATTTCATGATTTTAAAATCTTCGATCTCGATGAGTTTCAAATTTTTATGGACGAACAAAACTACGCGATCGCCGTTAAAGGATTGCGGAAATATTATGGTAACTTAGCCGCCGTTCGTGGCATCGATTTCGCGATCGCCCCCGGCGAAGTTTTTGGGTTAATCGGACCGGACGGAGCGGGAAAAACCACTACGTTTCAAATTTTGGCGGGTGTCATGGAACCCAGCGCGGGAGAGGTGCGAATTTTAGGAAAATTCCCCCGAGAAGCGCGGTTAAATATCGGCTATTTGACCCAAAAATTTTCCCTTTATGCGGATTTAAGTATAGAAGAAACTTTACGCTACAGCGCCCGCCTGCGACGAGTGAGCGATCGCACTTTCGCCGAGCGATCGCCGGAATTATTGCATTTAGTCGGCTTGGAAGCATTTACGGGACGGTTGGCGGGTCAATTGTCTGGGGGGATGAAACAGAAATTAGCCCTATGTTGTGCTTTAATAGCACAGCCTGACATTCTCCTGTTAGACGAGCCGACCACTGGAGTCGATCCGGTGTCCCGTCGGGAGTTTTGGGACTTGCTCGCCACGGTCGCCGATCGCGGCGTCACGGCGATCGCGGCGACGCCATACCTCGACGAAGCCGAACGCTGTCACCGGATCGCTTTGATGTACGACGGTGTTATCCAGCAAATGGGGAATTTGGCGCAATTGCGGCAAAGTCTCGGCCTCACTCGCATCGAACTCCGTGTGAAGCGATTGACAGAAAGTGAGAAAGCATTGCAAAGTGCGAACGCCGACGGCGCGATCGTGGACGTGCAATCTTTTGGCGATCGCCTCGATGTTTTAGTGAAGGACGGGGACAGGGGAGAACGGGAAATCCGCCAGCAGTGCGATCGCCACGGAATCGCCATTGACAGTTTGTATCGCGACGAACCGACCTTAGAAAACGTGTTCGTCACGCGATTGCGCCAACACGGATCGGATCCGCCCTTTGTCGCTTTTCCGCGCGATCGCCCGCCCCGTAACGGCGAAAGTCGCTGTAGTGCGATCTCCGCCCGCCATTTGCAAAAACGCTTTGGGGAGTTCGTCGCCGTTCGAGGGATCGACTTAGATATCGCTTACGGCGAGATTTACGGCTTGCTGGGGGCGAACGGCGCGGGAAAAACGACCACGATTAAAATGTTGTGCGGTTTGTTGCCCGCGACCTCCGGTGAGATGAGTCTGGCGGGGAAACAAAGTGACCTCAACAGCCCCCAAGTGCGATCGCGCCTCGGCTACATGAGCCAAAAATTTACCCTCTATGACGACTTGACGATCGCCCAAAATCTCGAATTTTACTGCGGCGTTTACGGCGTCCCGCGAAAACTGCGCCGCCAAAAAATCGAGTGGGTGCTCGAAACCTGCGGCTTGTTGGGGCGGGAACATACAATAACCGGAAGCCTTCCCGGCGGCTGGAAACAGCGCGTCGCCTTCGGTGCGTCGGTCATGCACGAGCCGGAAATTCTGTTTCTCGACGAACCGACTTCCGGGGTCGATCCCCTGGCGCGACGGCAATTTTGGCGATCGATCCGCGAATTCGCGCGCCAGGGAACGGCGGTACTGGTGACGACGCACTACCTCGAAGAAGCGCAAAATTGCAACCGTATGGGGTTTATGGTGGCCGGGGAATTGGTCGCACAAGGTTCGCCGAGCGAGATCGTCGCACAACAACCGGGACGGGCGATCGAATTGCGCGTCAGCCAGACTCAAGCCGCGTCGAACTTGCTCAAACAAAAGCTGGAACCTTGGCGGGTTTCGATTTTTGGCGATCGCCTCCACGTCGTTCTCGACGATCCCGAGCGCGATTTTTCCGAAGTGCGATCGCACTTAGAAGCCGCCGCCATTGCCGTGCGATCGCACCGTCCGATACCTTTTTCCTTGGAAGATGCGTTTATCGGTATCGTTCAACGCAACAGCAAGAGCGTTTCCAATGGATCTGTTGAATGAACATTAGCCTTTTCAATTTTATTTCAATCTAAAACCTATGCGACGCATTTTAGCTCAAGCTCAAAAAGAACTCGCCCAATTTTCCCGCGATCGCCTGACCGTTGCCTTGGCATTTTTGCTGCCTTTAGGAATGTTGTTAATTTATGGGTATGCGATTCGCTTGGAAACTAAAAATATTCCCTTAGTTTTTAAAGATTTTGACAATAGTTTTCTCAGTCGAACCTATATAGAGCGTATTTTTGCAACGCAACAATTTATTCCGGTTTCGGCTCCCGATCTCGGCGACCCGGTAGGGGCAATCGATCGAGACTTGGCCAAAGTAGCGATTATTATTCCTCCTGATTTCTCCCAAAAAATTAAAACAGGTAAAACTACAGAAGTTCAAGTTTTAGTGGATGGAACCGATGTGAATAATGCCCGAGTGATTCAAAATAGTATCCGCGCGACTACTAACTTTTTTTTACAAAGCACCGGGTTAATTCCCGAACTCAATTTAATTCAAACTCATACCCGTTTATGGTTCAATCCGGGACGTAAAGAATCCCTGTATATCGTTCCTGGAATTTATGGGGTAATTCTTTGGGTATTTCCTTCGATGTTGGCGTCAATTGCAATGGTTCGCGAAAAAGAACAGGGGACAATTTTACAAGTTTATGCCTCCGATTTAAGTTCTTTAGAATGGTTATTAGGAAAAGAAATTGCTTACGTTCTGGTCGGGATTGGCGAAGCGGCGATCGTGATGGGGGTGAGTGTTTTTTTATTCGATTTAAAATTAGCGGGAAACTCTTTAACTTTACTGGTGGGAACCGCCATATTTTTAATGGCGAGTGTTGCGTTTGGCTTGTTGGTTGGCGTGCGAGCGAGTAACCAGAATGCGGCGGTGCAGGGAACGGCGATCGGAGGATTTTTAACGTCGTTTTTATTATCGGGTTTTATTTATCCGATCGCCAATATTCCTTTTCCGTTGTCTTTACTTTCTAAGATTATTCCAGCCCGCTATTATATTATTCTGACCCGGGATGCCTTTTTACGGGGTACGGGGTGGGAGGGAGTCTGGTACGTTCCGATCGTTATTGCTGCAATTGGCTTGCTGTTATTTTTAATTGCGAATAAGGCGATTAAACGAATGCAATTACCCGATTGAAGATTCGATAATTATAGTTAACGATCGCCCTCTCATTTAAACTGCGAACCTTCTTAATGTTGAATTATAGTTTTAGTTTGGAGAGCGATCGCTATCCAGTGGATCGCAATTATAAAACCAGACGATTTTTCGGCCTCGAATCGATCGCGTGAATAATCAAGTCAAAGCGGAAATTGCTGACCCAATTGATTAAGACATTTTTGAGTTCGTGATTGGATTCTGGAATATCTTTTATTAATTCCTTAATCGAATCATCGCAGCATTTTAAAGCAGCTAGATTGAGGCGATCGATCCAAGCATCGGGCATTTTAGATAACAGTTGGCTAGCATTAACTTCTATCGGATTCAAAACTTCTACTGACTCGGAAGTAAATTTCGATGCTTCTCCTGCATAAAGGTAGACCACGCCTAAATATTTTGCCATTTTCTGAAACAAAACATATTCTTGAAAAGGTTTACTCAAAAAATCATCGCATCCACTCGATAACACCAGATCTCGCTGTTCTTCAAAGCTACTGGCTGTTAAGGCAATAATGACCGTCGATTGACCCCGTTCGTCGCTTTTAATGCGTCGAGTGGCTTCATACCCATCGACTACAGGCATTCGCATATCCATCCAAATTAAATGAGGTTGCCAATCTTGCCAAATGGCGATCGCCTCTTCCCCATTTGTGGCTTCGCGAACCTCGAACCCGATAGAGGTTAAAAGTTTGACGAGAAGCAAGCGATTTTCAAAGCGATCCTCGGCAACTAAAATGCGATAGTCCGGTTGATGGGGAGCCAGACCGATAATTTTAGGAGGGGTCACCTCTTCGATCGCCGAATTTGTTGCAACAGGCTTGACGCGAATATCAAAACTAAACGTCGTCCCGCGATTGAGGGTCGAAGAAACTGTCAGTTGACCGCCCATAAGTTCGACAAACTTTTTACTAATCGGTAACCCCAAACCCGTTCCTTCTTGAGATTTTTTACCTGTTTGAGTTTGCACGAACGGTTCAAATAAGCGATCGAGTTCTTCCGGGGCGATTCCCGGTCCAGTATCTGCAATTTCAAAAGTCAGCCAAATCTCGCCATCGTTGACAGAACGATCGCAATTCCTGAGATCGCGATCGCCATTAACTCCCACCTTCAAGCTGACTTGTCCTTCTTGGGTAAACTTGAGAGCATTCCCCAATAAATTAATCAAAACTTGGCGTAATTTGCTTTCATCGCTTTCAATATAGTGAGGAACTTCGGGAGATCGCTCGCAAACGAGATCTAATTGTTTCGATTGAGCTTTTAAGCCAAACATTTCTGCCAAACCATCGAGCAGATCGAATAAATCGAATTGACTTTCATTTAAGGTGATGCGACCCGACTCAATTTTTGACATTTCCAAAATGCTGTTAATCAGTTGAAGCAGATGCTCGCCTGCTCGATTAACAATAGAGAGATCTTCGACACTTTGCTGCGAAAGTGACGGGTCGTGACTGACGATCTGGCTAAACCCGAGAATAGCATTGAGTGGGGTTCGCAGTTCGTGGCTCATATTCGCTAAAAAGTCACTTTTGGCACGATTCGCCGCATCTGCACTTTCTTTTGCCATTTTCAATTCTTGAGCTTGTTGTTGCGTTTGCGCAAATAATTCGGCTTGTTGGATAGCCACTCCCAACTGTTCGGCAATTTGAACCACCATGCGAATTTCTACGCTTTTCCATTCCCGAGGTTTGGAGTTTTGATAGACCGCTAATAAACCCCAGAGTTGGCGACCGCAAAAAATCGGCGCGATCGTATAAGAGCGAGCTTGTAATTCTTCTAACAGCTCTAAATAACAGGGGTTAAACCCGGCTTTATAAATATCGGCAACCGTGCAATAACTATGTTTGTTGTGATAGATAGCGGCGGATGTTTTTTGCAGGTAAGTATCGCGAATCAAAGGAGAATCGCTATTTAATTTTTTGACGGCGCAATTATTTCGATTGACGCTAACTTTAGTCAAATTGGGATGTTCGTGGGCGTGGGGAACTAAAATATCCCACCCGGGGGCGACGGACTCGGAAACTAACTCGCCACTCCAATCGGAATTGAAACGATAAACGAGAATGCGATCGCATTCCAAGACTTGCCGTAATTCATTGGTGGTCGCTGCAAAAATATTTTGTAAATCTAAACTTTGCCGCATTCGTTGAATAACTTTAGCGATCGCCGCTTCCCGTTTTGCTGTTTCTTGTAAAGCAATTTGTGCTTGATATCGGGCTTGACCGATCGCGATAAATTCATTGACTAATGTCAACCATTGAATCTCCTCATGACTCCATAGTTTAGGATTAAAAATTGCATCGACTCCAATCGAACCGACGACCTGACCCGATTGCAAAAGGGGAACGACTAAACGAGCTTGAATGCTGCCGAGTTTTGCCGTTTCGTATTCGGCAATTTCCGCCGGAAACTCTAGGGGAACTTGAATGCTCTTTCCTTGTAATAATTGTTCGTCAATCCAGCGATTTTTACTGAATTCATACTGTTTAAAGCGATCGATCACTGGCTGAATGCCGCGATCGCACCACTCGTGACTCATATTGACGAAACCGTAGTTACGGTCATAACATAACAAATAAACGCGATCGCCCTCCAAAATTTCTCCAATTTTGGCGAGGGTAAATTGAATCGAATGTTCGATATTACTTTCATCGATAAATTTGCGAGAAATTTCCCCGATCGCCCGTTCCATCTTCGCTCGACTGCGGATCGACTGTTCGGCGAGGGTCCGTTCGAGTTCTGTCCCGGCTTTCGCTCCAAAAATCCTGAAAATTCTTTCTTTATTGGCATTTTTAACAATCGGATGGGTATCTACAACCGCCAAATTCCCGATAGTTTTACCATTAGAATCAACGAGGGGCATTCCCCAATAACTTTCCGCTTGCCAACTCGCTAAATGGAGATCGTCGGGAAACTGTTGACAAACCTGTTCTGAATAAAAACAATCGATTCCCTGACCGCTCGTTTCACAAGGAGTTCCGACCAAATCGTATTCAAAATTTTCGCCGATTTCTTCCCCATTCCAAACTGCTAAAGTTCGGGCTTTACCGGGAAGGCGATCGCTAAATTGAGAAACGAAAGCGTAACGAACTTGCAAAACTTGGGCTAAATAACGAACGCAGGCATTAAAAAACTCGTCTCGGGTCGCACAAGCGGTTCCCTCAACCATTAACTTCAATGCGACTTCGGCTTCTTTTGGTTGAGTAATATCGCTGAGGGTACAAACCACGCCCTCGACGGTTTCATCGGCGGTAATTTGTGGGTCGGCATTGACTAACAACCAACGCTGATGGTTACGGGTGGAATCTTCGACACGGACGATAATGTTATCGATCGATTGACGGCGAGCGATCGCTTGTTGTACGGGCAACTCGGACAACTTAAACGGCGTTCCATCTTCTTGCAAAAGGTGCCATCCTTCGCCGAACACTCGATTTTCAATGGCTGCTGAATTGAGGTTAAAGAAATTAAGCGCCGCGTGATTGGCGAGGTTGACTTTTCCATCGTCATCGATCAGAAAAACGCCGACTTGCATTTCCCGAATCAACATTTGAAAGCGCTTACGACTGTCTTCTAAAGCGGTTTCTCGCAATAATTGAGCGCTAAAGCGCTTGTTAAATAAAGAGGTTAATAAAGCAATTGATAAAATAAATAAACTGGCGATCGCGATTTCGACGGCGAGCCAAAAGCGATTGAGAACTGCCGTTGCTTCCAGTGGTAAATTGTCGCGGGGGATCCAATGGGTTGCCGCCATTCCGGTGTAGTGCATTCCGGCAATGGCGATCGCCATTAACAAGGCACTGCCGATTTTTTGCCAGATCGGGTCTCGGTCGTGACTGTCGGGGAGGCGAAACCCGAGCCACAAGGCGCCAAAAGACGCCCCGATCGCGATCGCTACGGAGAGCGCCAGCAACGGAAGATCGTACTTCATATACGCCGGAATTTGCATGGCGGCCATGCCGATATAGTGCATTCCGGCGATCGACAGACCCATGAACACTCCCCCAATAACGAGGAGAAAGCGATTGACCGAACGACTGAACAAGTAAAGGGCGATTCCGGAGGCGCCGATCGCGCTCAGCAAAGAATACAAAGTGAGGTATGCATTGTAGGTCACGCTAACTGGGAATTCTAAAGCGAGCATGGCGATGAAGTGCATCGACCAAATCCCCGTTCCCATTGCCGTAGCGCCCCCAAGCACCCACCAGAGGCGATCGCGGTCGAGGTTAGATTTCACCCGTCCGACAAAATCGAAAGCGCAATAAGAGGCGATCGCCGCGATCGCGAACGAAAGCAGAACTAAGCTGAAATTATAGTGTCCGATAAGTTCGGCGTGCATATCTTCTAGTCGAAACGATGGACTCTTTTAATATTCCCAACGATCGCCACTAACCGCGTAGCAAAAATATTTTTTGACAACAAAGTATCGAGAGGCGATCGGCAGATGATTCTACGGATCCCACCTAGTCATTTCCCTACCCGAAAAAGTGACAGAATGGAACGATTGAGGCTACTTTCGGGTTCAACTCCCAACCCTCTGTCTACACTTTTGAACGTCCCTCTAACAAGAGAGGACAAAATCGACGATCGCGCTTCCTCAACTCCTTATACCATTTTTGTCAAACCTCGATCGAGATAGAGCGCTTAGACGGTACGGAGGTTGGCCATTGCAAAATTGAAACGATCCTACTTCTTTCGACTCGATCCCTACAAAAATGTGCCAAAGTAAGCGCCTCGCGATGGAACGATCGCCCCGAATTGAAATTGCTTGTTTAGACCGGGGCGATCGCCCCCTTCCGGATCGATCGCCCCGCCTGCGGAAAAAGCAATCGCGTGTAAACTTTTGCGATCGCCATGTTTGCTTTATTTTCTCGAAAAACCGCCTACTGTCTGCTTGCAAGCTGCGCTTTTCTCGGCATCGTTCTTTTTTCCAGTTCCGTCGGCGCGATCGCGCCCCAAGTGCAACAATTTATCGACACCCTCACCCCGCAGATGGAACGCCATCTCCAGCAAAGCTTGCAGCGTCGCGAGGTATTTTTCGACGTGACGCCGCAACCGGACGGGAATCGGATCGAGTTGCAACCTTACGCGCGCCTCGATCGCGATACGGTGTTCGAGGTCGCCCTCACTTACGATCGCGACTTCCCCGTACTGACGGGTAAAGTCTTCACCGCCGCCGAACGCAACACGATCGAACGAGTCGCCCACGAAAGCTTCCCTACCGGGGTGCGATCGCAACTCGCCATTTTTCCCTACGACGACATCGATCTCGACTACGCCATCACCACGGCCCCTTACAGCAATCTCTACACCCGTCCCGACCCCAAGATCGAAAATTTAGCAACCCAAGTGCGCCTCGGAACGGCGGTCAAACTGCTCGAATACAGCCGCGATCGCCGTTTTGTGCGGGTTCGCATCGAAGATGACGGCTATCTCGCCTGGATCGATCGCGCCGAACTGCGAGAGTGCGATCGCGCCGAATTCGAGCGCTGGGTTGGCGCCCCCAAAGCCTTCGTCGCCCGAGACCTCGATTCCCTCTATTTCGGGACGCGCCTCCCTTACCAAAACGGCGATCGCGGCGCCGTCACCTTAACCACTCCCGACGGTCCAACCTTGCGGGTCGCCTACGCCGATCTCGTCCTCGACGATCGCCCGATCGCCCCGGCCCATCTCCTCGAACTCGCCAAACAATTTCTACCGGACCGTCCCTACGGTGGCGGTTCCTACCTTTGGGGGGGAACCGTGGGTAAACGCCTAGACTGTAGCGGTTTCGTACAGACCGTATTGCGCGCCGGAAATCTCTACATCCCCCGCGACGCCTACCAACAACAGCTTTACAGCACCCCCGTCGCCGCGACCCTCGATCTCCTCGACGAACTCCAAGCGGGGGATTTAGTCTTTTTCAGCAATAACGGGCGTTTGGCAACCCACGTCGGCATTTATTTAGGCGATGGCGAATTCATCCACTCCACCCATCGCGGTCCTTACAGTGGGGTCAAAATCAACTCGTTACGGGGTTCGACCGCTTACGATCGCAGCTTTCAATCCATTTATTTCGGCGGCGGTCGCGTTCCCCGGGTGGCGATCGGTAACAAAACTTAAAAAAAATAAAAATAAAGTATTGTTGCTCGAACCTTTTTGAAAAAACCGTCGTTTTTTATACCTTCTCGGCGAGGAAATATCAAAAAAATTTATCTCTGTCAACGATCGCGATCGCTGACAATCGGCGATCGATATCGGTAACAAATAGGGGTTTCGATCGCTTCATCCTTTCTCCAAAGAATAGAGAATAGAGTAGGAGGCTTAGATTAGGACGAGATTGACGTAATGACTACTTTTGCACCGACAACCCCCACCGCCAAAACCACCGGAACGGTCGAACAGATTGTCGATCGCATTTGCAGACATCGCAAAATTAGCCGTTACGACCAACAACTATTGATGTCTGCCCTACTCTCCAAAGATGCAATTAGCGAAAACGAGCGATCGCAAATCAATCGTGTTTTCGATAACTTGCAACGGGGTTGTTTGCGCGTCGTCGATTGACACCTTGCCTCGGATTCGAGGTCAATCGAGCGAATTTAATCTAATTTACCTTCAATTTTGCCATTAAAGCCATAAATCTCCCGACTGCCGACGTAGGGGACCAACTCCACATCCCGTTCGTCGCCCGGTTCAAAGCGAATCGCGGTTCCGGCGGGAATATTTAAGTGCATTCCTTCAGCGCGATCGCGATCGAATTGCAGGGCTTCATTCACTTCGTAAAAATGAAAGTGCGACCCGACTTGAATCGGGCGATCGCCCGTATTCGCTACCGTTAAAGTCAGAGTCGGGCGACCTGCATTAATTTCGATTGTCCCTTCGCGCGCGATAATTTCTCCGGGAATCATCTTGATTACTCCAACTTATTTTTTGACAGGTCAATCGGCGGCGATCGCCCGGATTTAGCGGATCGGATCGTGAACGGTCACCAACTTGGTTCCGTCGGGAAAAGTCGCCTCGACTTGAACCTCGCGAATCATTTCGGGAACACCTTCCATGACTTGATCGCGACTTAATAAAGTCGTCCCGTAACTCATCAATTCCGAGACAGTTTTGCCTTCGCGGGCACCTTCGAGAATTGCCGCGCTCAAATAGGCTACCGCCTCGGGATGATTGAGTTTCAAGCCTTTTTCCTTGCGGCGTTCCGCCAGCAGAGCCGCCGTAAAAATGAGTAATTTGTCTTTTTCTTGGGGCGAAAGTTGCATAGCACTCCCTGTTTTTAACGAGTGGCGATCGCGGTCGGCATCCTCAATTCGTTCTAATTTCCCACCCTTTCTAACTTCTTAATTTATATCAAGATTTGCATCATTTTTAACGAATTTAGGGCGAAGTTGAGGCGATCCGCGATCGCGTAGGGTTC
This sequence comes from Oxynema aestuarii AP17, assembly GCF_012295525.1. Classification (GTDB taxonomy): domain Bacteria; phylum Cyanobacteriota; class Cyanobacteriia; order Cyanobacteriales; family Laspinemataceae; genus Oxynema; species Oxynema aestuarii. The sequence goes on from NZ_CP051167.1 coordinate 3,086,289, forward strand.
GCTAAGGAGAATCGCCCCGTCCTAGCCACTGGAAAGCGGCCAGACCCGAGGAACCGAACTCGGGCGCCCCAGAAAAGACAGGCGCAAACTATCCCAAACTTGAGCGAACCAGTTCCTCACCTGGGGGGTAGAAGAGCCGCAATAGCGACAGAGAACCCCTTGGGGGAGGCGCGTCACGCCAATTTCCCCCGTTCCCATTTGGGGAACTCCATCCCACAGGCGGCGGATCTGTTCGACGCGATCGCGCGAGACCGGTTCGCCAATCCATGCCAAAGTCCCCGCGATCGCCCGGCCCCCCAGACCGTGAGGACCGTCCACCATCGCCGTTCCCCCTTCCAACATTTGGCGGTCGATCCACAACGGGCGCCCCTCCTGCCAGACTTCGGCGTGCGATCGCCACTGTCCCTGCAAGAACTTTTCCCCGCGCGCGCTCCGACCGAAACGGTTAATTTCCCATAGCAACATCCGAGAACCCGGCGCCAGCTCGACGCGTAAATCTTGGCGATAAACCGCCCCATTAAAAATAATGCTTTCCTGGGGCAACCATTCCAAACAGGCCCCCGCATCCACCTGAATATTAATCGTTTGGCGGGCTTCGCGACCGTTGCTTCGATAAACTTTCGCCGCCGCCGCCGTCGTCACCAAAGCGTGGGTATTGGCTTCGAGATGGAAAGATTGGGAGAGGCGATCGCCCCCCACAATACCCCCCGCCGTATGCAAAATCACGCTATGACAAATTTGAGGACCTTCCGGATAAAAAGGGCGCTGCACCTTCAGAGGCGCTTTCGCATGAGCGCAGTACACCTGGGTTTGCCCTTCTCGGGCGCGATAGATCAACTCCAGGCGACCTTTCCAACTTGAATCCGTATGAGCAATAGCAGAATTCACGACAATAACTCGCTCGTTTTCTCCCATTAAACTGCAAGAAAACGTTGGATCACCTCATTACTCAATTCTTGTGTCAATCCCGACGCCACGATCCCGCCTTTTTGCATCGCGTAATACCAATCCGCTTGGCGCACGAAATGCAAGTGTTGTTCGACCAACAACACCGAGATGCCCGTCGTTTCGATAATACGACGGACCGCCGCTTCAATTTCGAGAACGATCGACGGTTGAATCCCTTCCGTCGGTTCGTCGAGTAATAATAATTGCGGCTGACCCATCAGAGCCCGGGCGATCGCCAACTGTTGCTGTTGTCCGCCACTGAGATCGCCGCCCCGGCGATCGAGCATCGTTTTTAAAACGGGGAATAACTCGAAAATATCCTCGGGAATTTGCATTTTTTTCGGACGCTTTCGCCGCGCTTCCAATCCTAATAATAAGTTTTCTTTCACCGTCAATCGCGGAATAATTTCGCGACCTTGAGCGACATAACCGATTCCCGAACGGGCGCGGCGATCGGGCGAAAGCGGCGCAATTTCAACCCCATCAAACCAAATTTTACCGCGACGGGGTGGCAGCAATCCCATTATCGTTTTTAACAACGTCGTTTTACCGACCCCATTGCGCCCGATCAAACAGACCATTTGACCGCGATAGACGCTTAAATCGACCTCTCTTAAAATATGACTCTCCCCGTAGTACACATCCAGCCCCGAAATTTGCAAAATCTTCTCCGGGGAAACTTCTTGATAGGCAGATTCTAAAACATTGCTAGAATTGGGATGATTCATATTCACCGACTGATGACAAACTTATTACCAACTTATTACCAACTTAAATTAAAAGTAAAATTTAAGGAGCGGCGATCGATTTTTATCGCTTATAGAGTGCAGCTCTAAACTGAAAGCATCTCGACGATCGTCCTAGGGATGTTCCTCCTCTTCAGTTCCTAAATAAACCTCCACGACACGGGGATCGTTCTGCACCTCTTCGATACTGCCTTCACACAATACCGATCCTTCATGTAAAACAGTCACCTTGCGCGCAATTTGGCGCACGAACTCCATATCGTGTTCGATAACAATAATCGAATGACTTTCTGCAAGAGATACCAATAACTCTCCCGTCAATAACGTTTCTTCATCCGTCAATCCCGCCACAGGTTCGTCAACGAGCAGTAAATCTGGCGACTGCGCCAACAACATGCCAATTTCTAACCATTGTTTTTCTCCATGAGAAAGTAAACCCGCCGGAGTATCGGCTTTCACCACCAAACCAATCGTTTCTAACAGGGTGCTGACCGTTTTTCGCTCTGGTGACGGTTGAGGTTTGAGCAAAGTAGAAAAGACATTTTTCTGGCGATTGCACGACAGTTCTAAATTCTCGCGTGGGGTCAAATTCAGGTAAACCCGGGGGGTTTGAAACTTGCGACCGATCCCAAATCGCGCGATTTGGTGTTCGCGAAACCGTCGCAAGTTTTTCCCTTTAAATAAAACTTGTCCGACTGTAGGTTTAACCTTTCCGGTAATCACATCTAAAAACGTTGTTTTTCCCGCCCCATTCGGTCCGATAATCACGCGCAGTTCGCCGCGTTCCATACTGAAATTCAAGTTATTGAGGGCATTAAACCCATCAAAACTGACCGTTAAATTATCAATTTCCAAGATTTTCTCGTTCACGCCGAACCTCCGGATCTTCTTCTAAACTGGGATAAGTCGTTACGTAGCGAGGACGCTTCACTAACCGTCTGAGTAGGTTGATTCCTTCCGTTTTCAACCAACCGATTAATCCGTTGGGAAGGACGAGAACGACGAGGAGAAATAAACCCCCTTGGAAAAATAGCCAAATATCGGGAAATTGACTGATCAACCAGCTTTTACTGTAGTTGACCAGCAATGCACCAACGATCGCCCCGATTAAAGTCGCGCGTCCGCCAACCGCCACCCAAATCACCATTTCAATGGAGAAAGCAATATCCATCGCTTTCGGGGAAATAATACCCGATCGCAGGGTAAATAAGGCTCCGGCAATTCCTGCTAAAGCGCCGGAAATAGCAAAGACTAAAACTTTATATCCCGTCGGATCGTAGCCAGAAAAACGCAAGCGCGTTTCGTCATCGCGGATTGCCACTAACACCTTTCCGAATCGTCCTCCGGTCAGCCAGCGACAGAGATAATAAGCGCCGACTAGTAATAAAACAGTGAGTGTGTAGATGACAAATTGAGTGTTGGAGTTGCTAACTTCCGCCCCTAGAATTGTTTTAAAATCGGTCAAGCCGTTGGTGCCGTTAATTAACTTTTGTTGTCCGTTAAATAAGTTAAAAAATACGATTGTTGCGGCTTGAGTGAGGATGGAAAAGTAAACCCCGCGAATGCGGTTACGAAAAACGAGGTAACCGAGGAAAGTTGCCAGTAATGCGGGAATTAAGAACACCGCAATTAAGGTCAAAGGAAACGAATAAAATGGCTTCCAAAAAGCGGGTAATTCGGTGACGCCATAGAGACTCATAAATGAGGGAAGTTGACTGCTGGCGTCGGGAGGAATTTGTAGTTTGAGGTGCATGGCGATCGCGTAACCGCCGAGGGCGAAAAAGATGCCGTGACCCAAACTCAACATCCCCGTATATCCCCAAATTAAATCAATACCGAGGGCGAGAATTGCTAAAGCGAGATAGCGGTTGAGTAAGTCGAGATTGAAGGCTGAGAGAAAGAAGGGAACGATCGCGATCGCGAACAGGGCGATCGCCCCGACGGTGACGGCTTCTGTTAGGCGCGGACGTTGCCGTAGTTGACGATATAACTGGCGAATAACCGTCGCCTTTTCTTGATGTTCGGAACTGATGTCTTCGTTCATTTTGATTCTCGATCGCGTTGCCGATTTCCAAAGGATTAATTAGGCGTCTACAGTCCGTCCTTTTTGAGGGAACAGTCCGGCAGGACGAACCTGTAAAAAGGCAATAATCAAGGCAAAAACCATCACCCTAGCCATACTGGTATTGGCAAAAAATGAAAAGAAATCCGATAAGAAATTAACATCGGAAACTAAGGCGGCGATCGTTCCCGAACCGAGTAAATAGCTCACCGTTCCGATCGCGATCGCGGCGACAATCGTCCCGAACAGTTGACCGACACCACCGACGACGACAACCATAAACGCATCGACAATGTAATTTTGTCCCGTATTCGGACCGACGGAACCGAGAAAACTAATGGCACATCCGGCAATTCCCGCCAACCCGGAACCAATGGCAAAAGTCAACGCATCGACTTTCTGGGTAGGAATGCCCAAACAGGCGCTCATGGTGCGATTTTGGGTCACCGCACGAATTCTTAAACCCCAGGGCGATCGCTGTAAAAATAAATAAATTCCGGCAACACAAACAACCGTTAATCCAATAATAAATAAACGGACGTAAGGTAAATACAACGAACCTAATTCCAACCCTTGACGCAACCAACCCGGTGCCGTGACATCGACCCCTTGAGCGCCAAACCAAGGTTTAGTAAAGGCGAGTTTAAACAGATTGCCCGATAAAACACTGGCGGCGATCGCAATTCCCACCGAAAGCGGCAGTAACACCGCGATCGCCGGACGGCGGAGGCGATCGAAATCCAGCCGTTTTTTCAGCACCCAAATGCCGCCAAAAAACAGCAAACTAAACAGCAGTATTCCCACAAACATCGACCAACTGACGCTGCGAACAAACTGCTGCAAAATTAAACTGACCCCCCACGTTGCCAGCAAAGTTTCTAAGGGTCTGCCATACAAATAGCGAATTACCCAACGCTCTAGCATCAAGCCCACGGCTGCCGCTACTAAAAACGCCATAGGAATCGCAAAAATAATATAAAATTCAAACCAATTATCGCCCAATAGTTTGAAGCCATTTTGTACCACGTAGGTCGTATAAGCTCCGATCATCATTAACTCGCCGTGAGCTAAATTGATCACGCCCATAATCCCGAAAACGATCGCCAAACCCAGGGCAGCAATTAATAAAACCGCTCCAATACTGACCCCATTAAATAAACTATCTAGAAATAACACTAAAACTCCCCTCTTCTCATTTCCTCGTCGGTCATTCGTGGCGCGATTTGAAATAGACCAGTTTAAGGACACGGCATTGCCGTGTCCCTACCGCAAACCGATCGCTTTCAAGGCGAGGCGATCGCCGTTATGCGCCTTCCATTTTGTATTTCCCACCTTTACTCGGATCGGACCAGTCGCAGGCGTAACCTTTGGTATCGGCAACGTATTGATTCCAGGGAACGGGAACGACCGGGGAATCCGTTGCATAAACAATTTCAAACATCCCGTCGTCGCGCACTTCACCGATGCGAACGGTTTTGGAAATATGGTGGTTATTTTCTAACGTGACCAAGCCTTCAGGAGCCTGGAATGTCTGACCTATTGCTGCTTTTCTGACCGCTTCTAAATCATCTGCCGTTCCCGCAGCTTCCACGGCTTGTTTCCACAAATGCACCATGATATAAGCCGCTTCCATCGGGTCGTTAGTGACGCGATCTGCACCGTATTTCCCTTTAAACGCTTCGACGAACTTTTTATTTTCTGGGGTATCTACAGTTTGGAAATAATTCCAGGCGGCATATTGTCCTTGGAGATATTCCGGACCGATCGCCTTAACTTCTTCCTCCGCAATACTCACGGACATCGTAGGATAGAGATCGGGGGTCAATCCCGCCCCTTGCATTTGTTTGAAAAAGGCAACGTTGCTATCGCCGTTGAGGGTATTAAAAATCACCCCGCCATCCGGTAAAGCCGCTTTAATTTTCGTGATAATGGGCGTCACTTCCGTCCCGCCGAGGGGGATGTAATCTTCGCCTAAGATCTGACCGCCTTTTGCTTCGACTTGGGCTTTAATAATCGTGTTAGCAGTACGGGGAAAAACGTAGTCCGAACCAATTAAGAAAAACTGATTGCCTTTATTTTCTAAAAGCCAATCGACTGCAGGTTCGATCTGTTGGTTGGGAGCCGCTCCGGTGTAGAAAATATTTTGAGAACATTCCTGTCCTTCATATTGAACCGGATACCACAGCATGTGTTTTTTCTCTTCAAACACGGGCAGTACGGCTTTACGGGATGCGGAAGTCCAACAACCGAAGACGGTAACGACTCGATCTTGGTCGATTAATTTTCTCGCTTTTTCCGCAAAAGTCGGCCAGTCGGACGCGCCATCTTCGACAACAGCTTGAATTTTTTTGCCGAGTACGCCCCCGGCATTATTGATTTCTTCGATCGCCAATTGTTCGGCATCGACAACACTTTTTTCACTGATTGCCATCGTGCCACTCAATGAGTGTAAAATGCCGACTTTAATGACATCTCCATCACTTTGAGCTATAGGCGATCCGGTTTCTCCTGGAGAATCGCCCGTGGTTCCGGTTCCTTCATCTTGAGGGTTACTACAAGCTTTGAGGAACAAGCTCGCCCCTAACGATGCCGACCCGTATAATAAAAACTTGCGCCGTCCAAATCCATTGCTCATCTGAATTCCTTTCCTCCTCGCGCCATCAACATTTAATGAGTGGGTACAGTTAACCGAGAGTTAGATGTCGATATTAAGACGAGGTAATCTATCAAATTGTGTTTTAAGTTACAGAAAACACTGATGAGTTTGTGCAATCTCTAATCTACTGCGATCGCGGTCTAATTGTTGTTTTGAGTTGAATTTGTTGCGAGTAAAGCTTTTCGATCGCGGCGGAGGGGAGATCGCGCGATCTCGGTCGTCGAAATTATTCAAAAAGATTTATATTTATTCATATCTCCTATAGCATTTTCCTCTGCTATCCAAGACATTTAGATCCCCCTAAATCCCCCTTACCAAGGGGGACTTTCCTCGTTCCCCCTCTATCCCCCCAACCCCCCTTTGAAAGGGGGGCGAAGGGGGGTTAGGGGGAATCGGCACTGTACCTCATCAGACGCCTGAGTGCTGTAAAGAAGCTACTCTAGCAAATGCGATCGCCAATAAACTCAATAATTGCATCTAAGCCTTTCCCTGTCTTTAAGTTACTAAAAACGAACGGTTTCTCTCCTCGCATTTTCTTCGCATCCCGTTCCATCACCCCTAAATCTGCACCAACCAAAGGGGCCAGATCGATTTTATTAATAACCAATAAATCCGATTTGGTAATTCCCGGTCCTCCTTTTCTGGGGATTTTGTCTCCCGCCGCGACATCGATAACGTAAACGGTGAGATCGACTAATTCCGGACTAAAAGTGGCTGCTAAATTATCGCCGCCACTCTCGACAAAAACTAATTCTAAATCCTTAAATCGAGCTTCTAATTCATCGATCGCCGCTAAATTAATCGAGGCATCTTCTCGAATCGCCGTATGAGGACAACCACCCGTTTCGACGCCAAGAATGCGATCGCTGGCTAACGCCTGCGATCGTACCAAAAATTGGGCGTCTTCTTGAGTATAAATATCATTGGTAACGACGGCTAATCGATAGCGATCGCGCAATCTCTTACATAATAAATCAACTAAAGCTGTTTTTCCCGAACCGACGGGTCCGGCGATTCCGACTCGAAAAGCATTCATGGCCATTGTGGGTGTTAGATGTTAGATGTTAGATGTTAGATGGAGTAATTTTGCCTGTTTTAATTTCTGACATCTGACTGGTGTCTGACTTTTCTTTCTCTCCTCTCTCAACTGCGAAATAAACGGCTGTACTGACACTCATGTTGCATACTGGCTAAGGCTAACCCCCAACTACAACTATTTAAGTCATCGTCGGCGAGATCGAGAATAATTTCACTCGCTTCAATTAAGGGATTTTGTAAATTAAAAAGTAATTCCTGTCCGGCAGTTTGTCCGAGAGGAATCAGTTTAATTCCCGCAGCGATAATATTAGTTATCCAACTATGTAAGTAACCTAAAATTGCTTCAGTTTCGGGAACCTGTAAACAAGCGGCAGCCAAACCGAAGGCGATCGCGAAGTGACAGGAAGTATTTTGCGATCTTTTTTGCAAATTATCAAATTTTTGAGTATATTCTGGACGCAAAGTCAAAAACAATTGGAGTAAACTACTGCCCATCTGTTCGCTTTGAATTCGTAATTCTTCCGTTTCCCGGCTAGCAGATAGCCAAGCATTCCAAGCTTCTAATTGACTGAAATTCTCGGCGATCGTACAGCGATGCGATCGCGCGACGATCGCGGCATCGATGCGAATACTCCCGAATTCTAGCTCGTTTTCAATCCAAGTTTGTAAGCTTTTGGAATCATTAACGATCGCGCGATCGACTAAGGTTTCTAAGCCTTCTGAATAACTATAACTCCCGACAGGTAAGGCGGGACTAGCTAATTGCAATAAACTCAACAATGCGGGGCGATCGAGCATTAATTCGGTCTCGTTATTATCAATAGGAATAATTTTATAGTATTTCTTCCCGCGATCGACTACATTGCTCATCCTCCAACCTCCCTTGAAAACGAGGAAGATCGATAAAGCCACCTTTTTTTTAGAGGGATTTAGTTGGATCGAAATTTGCAACTCGTGTTTTAAACTATATTATCAGTTAATTGAGGCTTAGTGATGATGAACGTAGGCTCCAGGTTCGGGTTGAAAGGGAGCCATTTCTTCGATCGCCGTTAAGCCTAGTTGTTCGAGCATGGATTTTAAAATCGGATCCGGATTTAATCGTAAGTAGTTTTCGCCAATTTCTAAGGAAACGTGACGGTTTCCTAAGTGATAGGCGGCGCGCAAGAGGGTTAAAGAATCCCTGGCGGTTACGGAGAGTGAGGGTTCGGGTTTAGCGGCAATTTGTACCACTGTTTGACCGTCATCGGTGGCGAGGAGGTCGCGATCGCGCAGAACAGTTCCACGAGGTAAGTTTAAAATAATTTCTTCTCCGCTTTCCGTTGTTATTTTGCGGCGGACTCGAATGCGTTCTTCAGCAGTTAAGGGTAAAGTTAAATCAACTTTAACTTCACTAGGATTCGATAAAACTTGAGTCAAAATCATTTTAGAGGTTAGATTTTAGAAGTTAGATTTGAGCTTCGTTGATTTAACGGTTGGCTTGTCCAGTTGAGTCCCCCTCTCCCTGCGGAGAGGGGTTGGAGATCGGGTTCAGGAAATTTCGGGTTTGCTCTCGTTTAAATTAGCCAAATCGTCGGCACGACGGCTGAAGAGTTTAAAGTACAAGCCGACTAAAAATTCTTTAATCGGAAAGGCGATAAAGGTGAGGGGATTGACGGTAACGATGATATTGCGGGCGTCCGATCGCGCTTGTTTGACAATTTGTTCGGCAACCCAATCCGCCGACATCACCCCGATAGGATTGAGGTTACTTTTAAACGGACCGAGGATTAATTTACGCACGACGCAAGGAGCATCTAAACGGCGCAAGGTGACTAAATCGCCGAGGGTGCGTTTACTCAATTCGTAGAGGGGACTAAAGGCGGGATTGACTTCGGCTTCTGAGGTATTGACCCAGATTTCTTTACAGGCAATATCGCGATTGCTGCGGACGGTGGTTAAGAATAATTCCATCAAGCGCCAGGTGGAAAAGGTATTGATTTCGTAAGAGCGCGAAATGGCATCTGCACTGCGATCGCCGTGAACGTTAATGCCGTGATTGAGGATGAGAATATCGACGGTTTCAAATAAGGCTTGTAAGTTCGATTCTTCTCCAACTTTCCAAGTTTGGGTATTAATTTCTTGGGGTTGGCCGTCGCGGTCGATAACGACGGGACGATCGCCCGATGTCAGGGCGATAACTTTAGCGCCGGATTGTTGTAATTGTGTTAATAGCGATCGCCCTAACGTCCCGGAAGCTCCGGTGACGGCGATCGTTTTACCTTTAAGAGAAAGGGCCGTTCCCATGAGTTTGTCTACCACGGTAAAAGTGCCGCAAAAATAAGCATTTTGATTGTCGAAATGGTGCCGCCAGTGATAAGTTCGATTCACCGACCACCGGGAAGGCGGAGCCTCAAACGGGCCGGGACGGTGGGTGAGGTCGGTTAAGGTGTCGGCGCCGGGAATCCCTGCACCTCGGGCGATCGCGGCACCGAGAAACCCCAAGGTGTAGAGGCTGCCGAAGGCGGCGAAACCGTGAACGGAGGGGGTCGCGACGAAGGCGATCGCCCACAATAATAAGGTAAAAACTAACATGACCGAGGCTTCGGGAACGTCGTTATACCAATGGGCCTCGCGATAAATGGTTTCGTTGACGGGAGTGAGGGTCGGACGGAAAACGCGATGGTGCCAATTGTGCAGCCGCGAGAGGGGTTGCCACACATGGGCCGAGACGTGGTACAAATCCCGAACTAATTCGGCGTACAAGATCGAGCCGAACGTCCACGCTGCCGCCGTTAACCAGAAAGTTAGCATAGGAAAAAATCGAACACCTGTCGGTTTCAAGTCATCAAAGATGGGATTTACACAAATTTACTAGAAATTTCGCGGGCTTGTGGGATCGGCGCCGCAAAATCGGCGCCACCCACCGGGGACGATTCCCCCAGGGGGAAGAGGCGTATCGAGGGGATCGATAAAAAGGACTCGTTCCTTTCAATAGGCAATCCGATAGGGTCGAAGGGTAATGTCGGGCGCCAAACGGGGGAACAATACGGTAGGATGACGGCACGACCCACAGGGGCGTGTATTTTGTCAAACATTGTCGTCAGAGCGAATGGCACGATCGCCGTGCGGCGTGCATCTTAGGGATTTTTCCCATCGATCGCGCGCGCTAGAGCATTTTCCCCGCGACTCCCGACCGTCCAGCGCTTTTGTTGAGATCGAATCTCATGGCTAGTGAAACCCCTTCCGCAGTTTTCCCGATCGCCGTTACCGAGGAAACGGCGCAAATCGAGATCGGCCCGCGTTTGAGTATTTTAGAAGCAGTCGGGTTTAAAGACACCTGCCACAACTTGTGTCAAACCCATCCCGAACTCGCCAAGCTGATTTTAGACTTTAGCGACACCACCTTTATCGACAGTAGCGGCATCGGCGCCTTGGTCAGTACGATCAAACTGACCGACGCCTGCAACATTGCCTTAGTGGTGCGCGACGTCCAAGCTTCGGTCTTCGCCGCGATCGCCTTGCAGGGATTGGATACTCGTTTGACCCTAGAGACCCACTCTAACGCCGTCGCAACCGAGGAAAAGACCGCGAGCTTACCGCCGACTCATCCATCGGTGCGATCGCCGTTCAAGCGCCTCCTAGATATCCTCGGGGCGATCGTCGGTTTGGGTATTTCCGCCCTAGTGTTCGTCCCGATCGCGATCGCCATCAAACTCGACAGTCCCGGCCCGGTCTTGTTCTCCCAAACCCGTTGCGGCTGGATGGGTCGGCCCTTCCGGATCTGGAAATTTCGCTCCATGTGCGACAATGCCGAAGCCCTCAAAGCTCAAGTCGAAAATCAGATCGAAGGCCCCTTATTTAAAAACCACAACGACCCGCGCATTACCCGGGTCGGTCGTTTCCTGCGGCGCACCAGCCTCGACGAACTGCCGCAATTTTGGAACGTCCTGCGCGGCGAAATGAGCCTGGTGGGGACCCGTCCCGTATTGCCCGACGAATTAGAACGCTACGAAATTCCCGCATGGCAGCGCTTGGACGTCAAACCGGGAATGACCGGAGAATGGCAAGTCAACGGTCGCTCGACAATTGCTCGGTTTGAAGATGTTATTCGTTTGGATTTAAAATACCAAGAAAATTGGAGTTTAATATATGATATCCAGTTAATTTTTAAAACCTTCGCCGTTTTGTTTCATAAAAACAGTGGTGCAGTTTAAAGGAGGGTGGGCCAACGGCAAAGTTGAAGACTCCAAGACTCGAAGGTGAGTGTTTTTGCCAGTTGTCAAGCCGCTAACCTCGATCGTCATCCGACCTCGCGGCTGGAAAACGATTTTCGGGCGACTGGCGCGCTCAAGTCATTGGCAACAATCTCAACGGGAACTCCTATAGGGGAATACCCTTCACGAATTAGACGATGGTGCTACCAAAAATCACGAGCTGGTGGAAGGATATTTCTTCCCAGCTTTCTAAAGAACAACCCCAAGTCGCGCAACCCTTGAAGCAATCCCACTTACAGGTCAAAACCGACCTGCACGATTTAGCTGAAGTCTTGCAATGGTTGGAGACAGAAGTTTTTTCCTTGTTGCCGCGCGATCGCTGGTGGGAATGTCAGACGGCCCTCGCCGAAGGATTTACCAATGCCGTTCGCCACGCGCATCGGAATTTGCCGCCAACCACTCCCATCGAGATCGATCTGGCCATTTTTCCCCATTACTTGGAAATGCAAGTATGGGATATCGGTCCGCCGTTTGATTTAAAAGCCAAATTAAAAGCCGTTTGTGAAGAAACTTTCGATCCACTCGATAAAGAGGACGGACGGGGACTTTTATTTATGCATCAATTAACAGACGAACTGTTTTATATTCGCAGTGACGATCGCAAAAACTGCCTGGTGATGAGAAAAAAATTACTTAATGAGTAAACTGCTTCCCGATTCCTACGTCTTTTTGGCTTGGCTGAAAACAGGTGCCCGCTTCGTGCGGGGGTTTAATATGCGTCTGGAGAACCGCGAGGTTCCCTATCCGGAGGACGAAGCCGAGCGACTCGCACAACTGCGACAATATGGCGCCGTGGAAATTAAAGGGAACGAAGCGTTTGATACTTTAACTCGTTTGGCTGCCAATAGCTGTCAGACGCCGATCGCGGCGATCGTCCTGGTCGATGAAGACCGATGCTGGATCGAGTCTAAAGTGGGCTGGGAGGCGGTACAAACCGATCGCCAAAACGCCTTTTGCGCTTATACGATCCTCGCCAAGGAACTGTTTGTCGTTCCCGACGCCCTCGCCGATCCTCGTTTTGCCGAAACGCCCCTCGTTCGCGGAAGCGACGGGATTCGCTTTTATGCGGGGGTACCGTTGATCGCCGAGGGGGGGCAGGCGTTGGGCAGCCTGTGCGTGATGGACCGCCAACCGAGACAACTCGACCCTACCCAGCAAGATCTATTACGGAGTCTGGCAGGTCAAGTGATGGCCATGCTGGAGTTGCACCGAACTGTGAGCGAACGCGAGCGAAATTCCGAATTACAAAACTTTTTAGACCACACCCACGACTTGGTGCAGACGGTGGGCGCCAGCGATCGCCGCCTGTTGTGGGTCAATCGCGCTTGGCAGCAAACGTTGGGCTACAGCGCCACCGAAGCCCGTCAGTTGAGTTGGACCGATCTGTTAGACCCGGTTTCCCTCGACGCCGTGGAAGCGGCGATCGCCGAGTTGGGACCGGGGGAAACCAGCGCCCCGGTGGAAGTGACCTTATCCGGGCGATCGGGTCAGTGCGTGCTGGCGGAAGGGGTCTTGAAGCGCGATCGCGACCCCAACAGTGAAACCGAGCAAATTTGGGCGATTTGGCGCGACGTGACCGCCGAGAAGCAAGCCCGCAGCGATTACCAGCAACTGTTTGAAAATGCGGCGATCGGCCTGTTTCAACTCGATCGCGACGGAGAGTTCGTGCGCGTCAACCAAGCCCTCGCCGAACTGTACGGTTACGACTCTCCCCAAGGATTTCTCAAACAGATCGGCCATATCGAACAAATTTACTACGACGCCGGACAGTGGCAGCGCGATCGCGAACTCCTCGACAGCCAAGGGCACGTTTCCCGCGAACTGGAAGTCTGGAAATCCAACGATTCGACCCTGTGGATCGCTCAAGACCTGCGTCCCCTGTTCGACCTGCGCGGCGAACGAGTCGGTTATGAAGGCTTCGTCCAGGATTTGACCACGCGCAAACAAGCCGAAGCGACCTTGCAAATGGCGAAAGACCAGTTGCAGGCAGTTCTCGATGCAGTTCCCGGAACCGTTTCTCTGATTAGTTCCAACTTTCACTATTTGGGCGTCAACCGCCACCTCGCCGAAAGTTACAACCTGCAACCGGATCATTTTGTCGGGCGTCAAGTCGGGTTTCGTCAGAGCGTGTTCGGACAGTTCGTGCGCGAGTTTTTCTCCAACCCCAAAACCGAAGCCTCGATCGAAATCGACTCGGACGTTAACGGCAACTTTCGCAGCGATTTAGTGATCGCTAAAAAATGGCTCGACGACGAAGCGGCGGTGTTCGTCGGGATTGACATTACCGAACGCAAGCGCGCCGAAGCCGCCTTGCAAGCCGAATTAGCCGAGGCGGCAGAATACGTGCGATCGCTGCTGCCTTTGCCGACGGAAATGAGTCTGCACATCGACTGGCGTTTTATTCCCTCCCAACAATTAGGAGGGGATTGTTTCGATTATTACTGGCTCGACGACGACCACCTCGTATTGTACTTGCTCGACGTTTCCGGTCACGGATCCCGGGCGGCCCTGCTGTCGGTGTCGGTGCTCAACTTGTTGCGATCGCATTTCTTGCCGAATACGAACTTCTACCAGCCTCGGGAAGTGTTGGCGGCCCTCAATCAAGCCATTCAGATGGAGCGCCAACGCAATATGTATTTTACGATTTGGTACGGCGTTTACAACCGCCAAAAACGCGAATTAGTCTATTCGAGTGCGGGCCATCCCCCGGCGATCCTGATTTCCGGCGACGGCAGCAACCCGAGTGACGTCCAACCGTTACGGACTCCCAGTTGTCTGCCGATCGGGATGTTTCCCAATGCCGAATATAGTAATGCTTCCTGTAAAGTCGATCGCGGCAGCAGCCTGTATATTTTCAGCGATGGCATTTACGAAATTCATTGCGCCGACGAGAGTATGTGGTCTTTAGAAGCCTTTATCGACCTGCTGGCGACATCGAGAAAGCAGAATGCGGCCAGTGTGGAAGGGGTGTTAAATGCGGTGCGTCAACTCAGTGCCAAAGAGACATTCGACGACGATGTTTCTCTATTGCGAGTTAACTTTTAATTTGAACATTTGATGAGTGCACCCTGGAGTTCGACTCCCCGGAGGCGATCGCCCCTCGTGCCGATCTCGGCGACAATCGAGACAAATCCCGGGTCACCAGCGAGCGACCTGCAGCCAGTTTCGATCTCGTAAATCGTTAAAACTGACTGCTCCCCTCCTAATGACCGCGCCGATTTAAGCGTCTTCATTCAGGATTTCACGATTGAATTCCTCGCGATTTGCAAAAATTTTCATGACCTTATCCAATCCGGCCAATTCTAATAACATTTTCACTTGATTGTTGATCGAGCAAACAAATAAAGTCGCTCCCGCCGCCTGTACGGTTCTAATCGCCGAAACAATCGCACCCAATCCAGAACTATCCATAAAACTGACATCTTGAAAGTCGATCAACACGATGTCAGGCTCTTCGGAAATACAACTTTCGATTTCTTCGTCAAACTTACTGACTTTCGTTCGATCTAAAAGACCGAAAGGTCGAACAATTTTAACAACTGGACTCATAATGTGTAACCCAACCTCGCTGTTACGATCGTCGAAGGTAGCGATAGCAATCCTCTCGAAAGAAACTATTGAGAGACGATTGCTCGCGAAATCGATATCGCTCATTATCTTACCCTGCCCGGGAACGACTCGACGCCGAGCGTCATAGATCGTAGCCCGAGTCCGTCGGTGACGGGAACGACCTCCCTAGCCTCCCCGTGGCCGATCGCCCCGGATCCCTTCTAAAATCTAAAATCAAAACCCCAATCCCGCCATGACCGTTCACATTCTCGCGATCGAAGATGAAGCCAAACTCGCGGCGTTCATCGAACTCGAACTGAAATATGAAGGGTACCACGTGACCGTTGCCAGCGATGGCTTGAGCGGATTGAAAGCTGCCCGGGAACATCATCCCGATTTGGTGATTCTCGATTGGATGTTGCCGGGGATGTCGGGATTGGAAGTCTGCCGACGGTTGCGCGCGACGGGCGATCGCGTCCCCGTTATTCTACTAACGGCTAAAGATGATATCAGCGATCGCGTCGCCGGATTGGATGCCGGGGCGGACGATTACGTAGTCAAACCGTTCAGTATCGAAGAACTGCTCGCCCGGGTGCGCGCTCAAGTGCGCCGCCACAACGAACCGGACCCGGATCGGCTCCAATTTAGCGACCTGAGTTTAAATCGGCGCACTCGGGAAGTCTTTCGCGGCGATCGCGCGATCGAACTGACCGCCAAAGAATTCGATTTACTCGAATACCTGATCGCCCACCCCCGTCAAGTCCTCAGCCGCGATCGCATTCTCGAAAATGTCTGGGGCTACGACTTTATGGGCGACTCTAACATTATTGAAGTGTACGTGCGCTACTTGCGGCTCAAACTCGAAGCCCAAGGCGAAAAACGGCTCATTCAAACCGTCCGGGGGGTGGGATACGTCTTGCGCGAATAAGGGACGATCCTGACATGATGAGGATACTAATGCCCCATCGAGCCGACGCTCTCCCCCACGCCGCCTGTTTTCTCGACCCCTTTCGTCACTTTCTTGACTTCGACTCGCCCTATCGATCGTGATTTATTCTCCCTATCAAGTGGGGGGCAGCCTTGCCAGTAATGCCCCGACCTACGTGGAACGCGATGCCGACACTCACCTGTACGAGGCTATTAAAGCCGGAGAACTCTGTTACGTCCTCAATTCCCGACAAATGGGGAAATCTTCTCTGCTCGTGCGAACCCGGCACCGTTTGGAATGCGAAGGCTTTCGATGTACCTGTATCGATTTGAGCCGGATCGGCAGTAACGATATTACCCCACCCCAATGGTACAAAGGCATTGTCAGCGAACTGTGGATGGGTTTCAACCTGCCGGGTAAAGTCAACCTCAAACAGTGGTGGCAAGATCGTCGAGACCTCTCTTATATCCAGCGCCTGAGCTGGTTTATTTCCGAAATCGCGATCGCCCATTTTCCGGAACAAAAACTGGCGATTTTTTTTGACGAAATCGACAGCACGATCGCCCTCAATTTTAAAGTCGATGATTTCTTTGCCCTGATTCGCTCGTTCTACAACCAACGCAGTCAACATCCCGAATACAAACGGATTACCTTTGCCCTGTTCGGCGTCGGGACTCCGTCGGCTCTGATTCAAGACAAACAACGGACACCCTTTAATATCGGTCGGGCGATCGACCTGCACGGCTTTACCTTTGACGAGGCCCAACCCCTCCTCCCGGGATTGGAACCGCGAGGGAATGCCCCCGCATTGCTGCGCGCCATTCTCGACTGGACTGGAGGACAACCGTTTTTAACCCAAAAACTCTGTCACTTGGTCCGCGAGGAAGATGGGGTCGCGTTCTCGGAGGTCAACGGGGACGATCGCCCGGGAAGGACGATCGCCCCGGGACGTGAAGCCGAATATGTGGAACGGATCGTGCGATCGCATATTATCGATCGCTGGCAAACGAACGACGATCCCGAACATCTCAAAACGATTCGCGATCGCCTCTTGCGCGACGAGTGCCAAACGGGAAAAATCCTCTCTCTCTACCAACAAATCCTCGATGGCGACGTCGTTCCCGTCAATGACAGTTGGGAACAAGTGGAATTGCGCCTCTCCGGTTTGGTCGAAAATCACCGTGGCCAACTTGTCGTCAAAAACCCCATTTATCGCCATGTTTTTAATGGGGATTGGGTGCGAAGCCAACTCGATCGCCTGCGACCCTATGCGGTGGAACTGCACGGTTGGCTGGCTTCTAACTGTGAAGACACCTCCCACCTCCTACGCGGTCGGGCTTTACAAGAGTCACTGGCTTGGGCGAGTACCAAAGCCCTCGGCGAGTTAGACTACCGCTTCCTCGGCGCCAGTCAAGCCCTGGCCAAACAGGAGGTGGAACGGGATTTGGTCGCCGAAAAACAAGCCCGACAGCTCGATGTCGAAAAAGCGCAATTCGCCCTGGAGTCGGCTCGCGAAGCTCACCAAATTTTAGAACGCGCTCGGGCGATCGCCCGCTACGAAACCCAAAATTGGCGCTTGGGAAAAGGTTGGATGACTAGTGTCGCTGGAGGGGTCGCCAGTGTCTTGTTATTGCTGCGATCGCTCGGCGTGTTTCAAGGGATGGAATTAGCCACTTTCGATCGCTTCGTCCAAGCTCGTCCGGCCCAACCCGTGGACCCGCGTATCGCGATCGTTACGGTCAACGAGGCGGATTTGCAAAAAATCGGTCAATTTCCCATCCCCGACGATGTCTTAGCCCGTACTCTCAAAATTATCAACCGCGCCGAACCTCGCGCGATCGGACTCGACCTCTATCGCGATTTACCCGTCGAACCCGGTTACCGCGAACTCCTCGACGTGTTCGAGAACAGTCCCCATGTCTACGGGATCGATAAGGTCGTCGGCGGTAAGGTCGCCCCACCGCCCGCTTTAGCGGCTAAAGGTCAAGTGGGCTTTGCCGATCAAGTTTTAGATGCAGACGGCACCGTTCGGCGCGCCTTGCTCTCGATTCGTCCCCGAGACGGTCAACTCAAGCTCAATCTCGGTTTACATTTAGCACTGCACTATCTCAAGGAAGAAGGGATCGTCCCCTACGCCGTCGCCAACCGCCCCGACCGAATGCAGATCGGTAAATCGTTATTGTTACCGTTCGATCGCAATGGCGGCGGTTATGTCAATGCGGACAGTGGTGGCTATCAAATTTTGCTCAATTTTCGCGGTACCGAAGAACAGTTTCAACTGATTTCAATTTCGGATATTTTAAGCGAACGGGTGCCGCCGGAAGCTCTGCGCGATCGCGTGATTTTGATCGGTATGACGGCGGAAAGTGTCAACGATTTGTTTCAAACCCCCTACACGCGCAAGTTCGTCGGTCAGCCGAATCTGATGGCGGGGGTGACCCTCCACGCGAATATCGTCAGCCAAGTGTTGACCGCGGCGTTGGAGGGGGATGCGTTGCTGTATGTATGGTCCGATCCGGTTGAATGGATCTGGACTCTATTGTGGGCGTGGATTGGGGCTGCCCTGAGTTGGCAAGTCCGATCGCCGCGATGGCGCTTGAGTGTGGTGGCGATCGCGACCAGTTTTCCGATCGCGATCGCCTATGTCTCGTTCTTATTCGGTTGGTGGATTCCCGTGGTTCCGCCCCTGTTCGCCTTGGTGGGGGCGGCGATCGGACTTCCGGCGATCGCCAGTCGCGAGTTGGAGAAAATGCAACTACACGAAACAGTTAAATTGATCCTGACGATGATTCCCGTCAAACCCGCCGCCGGACAAATTGCTTTGGAATATCTCAAACAAGCCGAAAATCGAGAAAACCAGGTGGAAATCGAGCGGTTCGTTCGTAATTTGAGCGACAATCCCGCCGTCAGTAAGTTATTTGATTGAGGAGATTTGAGATGTTATCCCATTTTTCTAAACCCTCGATGGAGATCGATCTCCTCTGGGGAGACGGCAGGGCGGTGTCCTTACCCTCGCGCGCTCTCATGATTTTTGAAAAGGGTATTAAATGTGAGAATTTGATTCGGGGGTGGCGTTTGGCAGGCGGGCAAGATGCTCGCACTACAAATCAACTTATCTATTGTAAGTCACTAACTGCCACTCATTAAGTATCAATTCTCCCCTAACCTTTCTGTGGCGATCGCCCCTAACCCGACTGAATTCAGAAACTGCTGCCAGATCGGATCGAATTCTCCCGGTTCGAGTTCGCTCTTCGCTTGGGCTAACGTGGCGATCGTATCGTACCAGTATCCTTGTTTGGCGTACCATTGAGCGCGCTCCAGGGTCGATTTTCCGGCTAACTGGCGCGCGATCGTCTCCGTGCGTTCCACGCGCTGGACCCAACCGGAAAAGACCGGATCGTCCGGTTGCAACGTCTCGCCACAAACCACCGCTAACGACCATTGATAGTTTTTCCCCACACTTAGCAATCCCCGGTCGGCGGGTAACTGAAACCCAACAACTTGCGATCGCGCGGCGATCGGCAAAAAGGCGCGATGATATTCTTGTTGTGCTTCATCTCGGAACAACAACACCACCTCGCGGGCTGTCGTTTCCGGGACGTATACAAAGACTTGAGGACGGTCGCTTAACGTCAGTCCGTAATTACGCGCGCTCATTACCGGACGAAAGGCGGCGCTATCCCCTTCGCAGCGCGACCCGTCCCGAGATCCGGCCCCGAAGGTATCTTGCGGTTCTCCATCTCCAGGCGGATCGAAATTCTCCATAAACACGATCGATGAAGAGTTGGTATTTGCTACCTTAGACAAGGTTTCAGCCCGTCCAAAAGCAGGTAAACTCACTAATATGGTCAGTTCTAGCCCCAAACTTAAAGCGAATAACCGACTCAACCCCGATCGTCTTAAATCACTAAACATAGTCTTAGCTTCCACGCGAATTTTACGAGGAGCCAGCAATCGCCGATGTAATCGATCGGTTGCACGCAACCCGTTCGATCCCCCAAATCGTAACGATTGTTGCTGATAATTTCCCCACTCTTACCTTAACGCCAATGTCCGACTAAAACAAAAGGCGCCCAGTAATAGGGATGGCGGTAATTTTCTGAGTACAACAGGGATTGTTGAGCTTGGCGCAACGCTCGGGCTTTAGTCATGCCCGGTTGCAGCAACAGGCGGTAAAATTCCTCCATCAAATTAGCGGTCGAGCGGTCTTGGACGGACCAGAGGGTGGCGACGGTGCTGCGGGCGCCCGATCGCACCGCGACCCCTGCCAATCCTAACGCCGCGCGATCGTCCCCTTTGGCGGTTTGGCAGGCACTCAAAACTAATAATTCAATCCCAACTCGATCTTGCCTTACGTTTAAAAGTCGATCTAAATCTTTAACATTGATTTTGCTATTCCAAGTCAGTAAAAAAGTATCCTCGGCTTTAGAACTGAACTGACCGTGAGTGGCTAAATGGACGATCGCAAATGGCAACTCTTTGAGGTTTTGTTCCAAGCGATCGCGCTCGAATTCTTGATTTAATAAAACCCTGGCACCGACGGTGGCGCGGATGTCGTCAATTTCGTCCGTCACTTCGGGGAGTGCCGAAAATCCCTGACGCGCTTCGCTCAATCCCGCCGCTAAGGTCTGGGTTTCCGTAAGCTGGAGGGGGTCGGATTCTACAAGGTGTAAGCCCGGGGCGAGGGCAATATTATACTTTTCGATGATATACTGTTCGCCGTCGTGAAGCACGGCCATTGGCAGACTGCGTAAAAAGCCGTCGAGGACGAACACCAAGGTATCCACAGACGATCGCTCTAACTCGTCGGCGATCGGGCGAATTAACCAATCGTAGACCTTTTGAGCGCCGGGTAAGACTTCTTCGGGTAAAAAGACCGGATTGAGGGATTGACGCAATTGCTTGAAAGTGGCGGACATTTCCGCCTCGGACAGGTCGGTGCGGTAATGTTGCAAGGGCTGTCCGGGAAGGGAAACGATGACGGAAAGGGAGCGATCGAGGACGATCGGGTAGATCGCCGCAGCGTGGGGATCGATCGCGTCGATCGCCCGGGGTTCGACATCGAGACAAACCTCGCGGAAAAAATTATCTAATTCCGCCAGTTGCAAGGCTTCTACCAATTGGCGCGATCGCTCCAAACGAGCCTGACGCTGCGGCGGGTCGAGGCGATCGACATCTTGCAATAATAAAGCGACCAACTCCCGATAAACGGGTTCGACGCGATCGCGGAACGAAAACTGCACCTCGGGATCGATCGCCAACAAATCCCGGCGCAACGATGTCAAGGTCTTCACCGCCTCCTCGTAAGCGACGATCGCGCGATCGCCTTCTCCCCGGACTTTGAGCAGGCGTCCCTGCTGCCACTCCCAAATCGCCGCAATCTCACGGGCGCCGATCGCCTCGGCTCGCATCAATGCCCGACGGGTCAAGGCTTCGGCCTCTTCCCACTGTCTCGTTTGCTCGTATACATAGCCTAATTCTCCCAAGGCATAAGATTCGGCACGCGGATCGGCGATCGATCGCGCCCAGTCCGCCGCCGTCGCCAACCCGACGGCAATCTCTTTGAGATCCACACGTTCGGGGGCTTTGCGCCAGAAAGAAACCGCAGTTTCGCCGAAATTGACCCACGCATAAACTGCAAACCGACTTGGGGCTAAACGTTGCAGGCGATCGCGGATTCCTTCGAGGTCGGCTTTCGCTTCCGCGAGGCGATCGCCTTCTACCCACAGACTCCAACGGTTGAGGCGCGCTTGCAAGGCAGTTTGCGATTCCGGTCTCTCGTCGATTGCCTGAGTGTAGTAGTCCACCGCCGTTTCGAGATCGCCGCGCGATCGGATCGTATTGCCCAATTGGAATAAGATCGCCGCCGTCGAGCTGCGATCGCCGATCGATCGCGCGATCGCCAGAGCTTCCGTTAAGAGCGCTTGCGATCGATCGCGATCGCCGACGACGTTCGCACTCGTGGCCAAACTTTGCAACCCGCGTACTTTTAACGCCGAATTCGGTAAGGGTTCCAACTGACGCGCCACTTGTTCTAACAGATCGCGCGCTTGACGATAAAGCCCCAAAGTTTGCAAGGCTTGAGCGCGATCGATCCGGGTTAAAATTACCCCGGTGAGGTCGTCAGCCTCGCGATACGCCGCTTCTGCCGCTTCCCAGGTTTTGACGGCTTCTTCCGTGGATCCGGTTTTGAGATAATAACTCCCACGGGTATTGAGAACTTGCGCGATCGCGAAGCGATCTCCCGATCGTCGGGCCAAAGTTTCGGCACGCGCGATCGCCGTTTGCGCTCGTTCAAATTGTCCTAATTCTTGATAGCCGATCCCTAAAAAGTTATGAACTAAGGCACGTTGGCGATCGGAGACAGCCTCGGGGCTTTCCAGATCCGCCCGCGCCGCCAACGCCGCCCAAATTGACACCGCATCGGTGAATTTTCCCGCATTATAAAATTGTTTGCCCCGTTCTAATTCTGCCAGAAAAGAGTTGGTCTGGGCGTTCGCGATCGCGGGGGGAGCGGTTGGACGGTAGGCGATCGTAGGTAGGACGGCGATCGCACACCAAAAGCCGAAACAGCCCCAAATTAAACTTAAATAAAGGGATGATTTGAGTTTAATGATTTTGGCGATCGTTTTTCGTAGACCCATCGGGGAATTTTAGAGTTTAGAGTTTAGAATTTAGAATTTAGAATTTAGATGAACTGTTGGTTGAGTGAGTCTCCGACTGGGTTGGTCGATTCCCATTTCTGCGGGAATGACCTCCCTGCATCTTATTAATTTCACTTGGCCGCGATCGCCGACGATCCAGCCCGTAGCTTCTACCGGATCCGTGGCCGAAATTCGCAAATCTGGGACGATCGTCTCCCCGCGCAAGGGTTGGCGGGGGTCGGCGGGCAAACCGCCGCGTCCGGTGAGT
Source organism: Oxynema aestuarii AP17 (assembly GCF_012295525.1). Taxonomy (GTDB): domain Bacteria; phylum Cyanobacteriota; class Cyanobacteriia; order Cyanobacteriales; family Laspinemataceae; genus Oxynema; species Oxynema aestuarii. The sequence continues at coordinate 3,109,381 of NZ_CP051167.1, forward strand.
GAGAAGCGGTTGCCCTCGTCCGCCGGACAGCCGGAAATAATGCGATCGCTCGGATCGGTGACTTGGTTGGGAAGGGGCACTAAACCGCGCGCCGGGTCGATCTCGGGGGTGTTGACTTCGACGACGCCGCTAAACTCCGCGCCGAGGTCGGAACTGGCGGTGATATCGCTGCGATCGCTCAATTGCGGGCGAAATTGGATCCCGAAAATCCCCTGGGCCGTCACCCGAACCTGTCCGCCTTGACTGTTAACGGCGTTGGCGCTGATATCGCTATTGTCGATGGCGGCTAAATTTTGGGTGGCGATCGCGATATTGCCTCCCGGTTCCGACCCGCGCGCGTTCGTCGAAATTCGGCTATTGCCACGCACTCGCACGTCGGCGGCCATAATATCGATATTCCCCAACCCCCCACTATTGTCGGCGCGCAGTTTCGCTTGGGTATCGAGATCGAGTTGCGAGGTCACGACCGTTAAGGTTCCGGCGCGACCTTCCCCGCGACTGCTCACCGTGATTTCGGCGCGATCGAAGACCGTCAACTTGGGGGTTTCGACTTGCAGCGCCCCCGCATTTCCAGTTCCTTCCGACGCCGTAAATAAACCACTGGGGAATAAGGTTCCGGTCTCGTCGCGAAAGATGGGAATGTCCTCGACCGCCGTGAGGGCGCCGCGCAACTGCACCGATTCCGAGGCGCGTACCGTCAAACTGCCGCCATCGCCAGCACCAAAGCTTCCCGCACTAATTTGTCCGCCTTCAAACACCCTCAATTGCCCGGTTTCGAGCAAGAAATTGCCGCCGTCGCCGTCGCCGAGGCTATCGGTAAACAGGGTAGCGGGCCATCCGTCGGGGCTAGTTCCGCCGACCTCGACGGATTCCGAGGCGCGAATGGTCAACTGTCCGCCATTGCCCAAACCCCGGGTAGAAGCGGCGATGAAGGCGCGATCGCCTACGTCCAAGCGGCGGGTGGTGACGGTTAAGTTGCCTCCGTCTCCGGTGGCGTCGTCCCAAACATCGACTAAAATCCGACTGGGGACGAAACCGTTGGCATTGGTGCCGACCACGGAGACCGAATCGGTTGCATTCACTCTTAATGTTCCCGCATTGCCCGCCCCAAAGGTTACGGTGGAGACGGCGGCCCCGTCGCGAACCTCCAAGTGTCGGGTGGCGATCGCTACGTTGCCGCCGTTTCCCGTCGCCGAGGCTTCCACTTCGCTGCGCAGACTGCTGGGGTTTCCGCGCCCGTCTTCACCGCTTAACTCGACGCTTTCGCGGGTGGCGATCGCGATATTGCCCGCATTGCCGGATCCGAGTGTATTGACATTGAGTTCGCCGCCCTCGGATAAGTGCAAATCCTGGGTGTCTACGGTCACGTTGCCCGCATCCCCGGCCCCTCGGGTGATACTCGACACGATCGCCGAACGAATTTCGATCCCGTCGCGGGCCTCGATCGCGATGTCGCCTCCCCGTCCCGCGATCGTCGTATCCGTGGAAATTTGGCCGCGATTTTCGACGATCAGCCGTCCGGTATGGACGGTTACGCTGCCCGCATTTCCCCTCCCCGTCGTTTGGGAAACGATACCGCTATTGGCGTTAATATTCGCATTAAAATTATTTGGATTTAAGGGATCTTCGGGCAGGGAAACCCCTTGGGTGCCTTGATTTTCTAAAGAGACTTGCAATCGGTAAGTATCGCCGCGATCGATCGCGTTGCCTTCGATCGGTTCGCCATCGGCAGCAAAGGACTCGAACTCGCCGACGCCGATGACATAAATCCCCGGTTCGTCTAAGGTCGTTTCGAGATAAGAATCGCGTGGGGTGTCACTTCCCAACCCGCCGGATTCGGGATCGGAATCGTCGTTGGCGTCGATCAGTTCTCCCGTAGTTAAGTTAAAGAGAAAAATTTGAGTATCTACGGCTCCACTATCGCTTTCGTCAAAAGTAAAGCCGTTGTCGATATCGAAAATCCCCCGACTGTTGCTTTGTTGAATCGAAAATGAATAGTAATCGAAGGCATTTTCAGCCGTTCCTAAAACGGCGGTGCCGCTTATAATTTGTTCGGGGGTTCTTTCTAGGGAGATGTAGGGAATTCCCCCGGTTCCGGAGGCGGCTACGTCTGGATTGGCTGCGGTTGTGAAGGGGAGGTTATCGAGGTCAAACAGGGTTAAGTTTAAAAAGGGATTGGGGACGAAATCGCGGCTCGTTCCGGCGACGCGCACGCTTTCGGTGGCCTCGATCGCGATGTTTCCCGCATTTCCCGAGGCGGTGGTGGCGCTGACAATTTGACCGCCGTTTTCGAGGAGGAGTCGATTGACGGCGATCGCGATCGCCCCGCCATCGTTGGGACTGTCGGTGAGGGCGGCGACGAAGCCGCGATCGCTTAAGGTGAGATCGCCGGAAGGGACGGCGATCGCGATCGCCCCTCCCGGTCCGCCCGTCTCGCCGATCGATCGCGTTAAAATCCCTGAAAATAGGCCGTCTGGGGTAAATCCTGAAATGACGATCCGATCGCGGGCGTCGATCGCGATGTCGCCCCCCCTTCCCGGCGATCGGGCGATCGTTTGCACTCGCGATCCCCCGGTCAGGGACAGCGATCGTGCCGCGATCTGTATATTTCCGCCTCGGGCGATCGTCTCTGCGGCTAATTCGTTGGCGATCGTGCTGTTTTGGCTTAAATTAAGGTTTTCTGTAGCATTAATGTAGATATCTGGGGCGATCGCTCCCGATATTTCGCTTCCCGGCTCGAATCCCGCCAGAATTCGGCTATTGACAATTTCGAGATTTTGTGAACTAACCTCGATCCGTCCCCCGGAGACGACATTTAAACGGCTGTTCCCGGTGAGACTCACATCGGCGCGTCCGGTTTCGGGAAACTCGGGAACTGGGGCGAGGGCGATCGTCCCCGGCGCCGCTAAACCGCCGAGGGTGAGGCGCCCCCCCGGGGCGTTTAAGGTGGCCCCGTCGAGTTGTACGGTTCCGCCGAGTAAGCTTAAGTCTCGACCGGGCGCCACCTCTAGGATTGCCCCCTCGGCGCCAATGCTGCCGGGATTGCCGCCATACTGCACGCCGAGGGGAACGTTAATGCTCAGGAGTGGGGGCGCCTCGGGAGTGCGGGTATTGAATACATAATTCTCGAAGATCGCCGCTTCTGCAGTGGTCGCGACGAAAGCACCGCCCAGGTCTAACCGGGCATTATTTCCGAAAAATATGCCGTTAGGATTGATTAAATAGAGGTTGGCCGAGCCTTCGACGCCTAACGTTCCGAGAATTTGCGAAATATTCGAGCCAGTGACCCGGGTTAAGATCTCGCGAATTTGAGGAGGGTTGGCGAAATAAACCGCTTGTCCTTCGCCGACGTTGAACTCGCGAAAACTGTGGAAAAGAACGGTATCGCGCACGGCGCCGCCCTCAATGCGATCGCCCCCCGGTTGCGGTGCGACCGTACTGGTTTCGCCCCCCAGGGAGTTATCGGGAATCAGTTGAGCTTTGGCCAATGCGGGAGAGAGGAAAGCCAGGGCGATCGCTGGCCAAGCGAGCCAAATCTTCACGTCAAGGACCTGTACGATATTCTCAAAAATATCACGATCGTCGGTGAATTTCGTTACCGGACAAACATGCGATCGCTTTCACAGGATAAGCTATTAGACATTTAAACTGCATGAGTTAAGGAGCGCGAACGCGTAGCCTCGACCGAAGAGAATCGTTCCTAAAAGTACTGTCGGATGGGTAGGGGCGCTGCCCGTTCGCCCCTACCCCGCCCACTTCTTTACTTCTATCGCCCTCCTCAATCGGTTGTAAAATGAATCGGTTGTACGGATACGGCATTGCCGTATCCCGACTGCAATCCTTGGGAGAAGTCAGAGAGCATCATTGTCCTGAGTGTGGGTATCGGACTCATCGTGACTGTGCCGCAGCAGAGATGGTTTTGCATCGTGGACTAGAGAATGTAGTAACCCAGGGACTCTGGGGAACGGAAACCGCCTGTCAAGTCGGTCTGTCGGGGGTCGATGACCTAGATAAGTGGCGTGGGGCCCGAATACCCAATCGCGAGGTTGGGAAGCCCGCGCTGTAATCTTTGATTCAGCGTCGGGAGGATGTCACACCGCTCTTTTTTTGACCAGTAACGCTCGATATTAACGAAATCTATGAACGTTGAAGTTTGGCCCGGCGAACCCTATTCCCTCGGGGCCACTTGGGATGGCAAAGGAACGAACTTTGCGATCTATAGTGAAAATGCAACACGAGTTGAACTATGCTTATTCGATCGCGACGATCGCGAAACCCGGGTGCCCCTGACCGAAGTTGAAAGTTATGTTTGGCACGGCTATTTACCGGGAATCGGTCCGGGTCAGCGTTACGGTTTCCGCATCCACGGTCCGTTTGACCCGGAAAATGGCTATCGCTTCAATGCCAATAAATTACTCATCGATCCCTATGCGAAAGCCTTAGACGGGGAAATTATCTACGATGAGGCGATTTTTGGTTATCCCCTGGGTGGAGAGGACGAAGATCTCGGATTTTGCGATCGCGACGATGCCGAATTCATCCCCAAGGCGATCGTCATCGATGAATCGTTCGACTGGGAAGGCGATCGCCTCCTCAATATTCCCGAACACGACACGATTATCTACGAGATGCACGTCAAGGGCTTCACCCGCCAGCATCCGGAGATTCCCCCCGACTTGCGCGGAACCTACGCCGGACTGGGCCATCCGGCGGCGATCGCCTATTTACAATCATTAGGCATCACCGCCGTCGAACTCCAGCCCGTCCATCACTTTGTTTCCCAACCTCCCCATCTCGTCGATCTCAAACTGCGCAACTACTGGGGTTACGACTCGATCGCCTATTTCGCCCCCCACGCCGGATACAGCGCCACGGACGACCCACAACGACAAGTGCGCGAATTCAAACAAATGGTTAAAGCCCTCCACGCCGCAGGCATTGAGACGATCCTCGATGTCGTCTACAATCACACTGGAGAAGGCAATCACCTCGGTCCGACCCTCTCCCTACGGGGGATCGACAACACCACTTACTATCGTCTCGGAGAAGAAGACCCCCGCTATTACACGGACTTTACCGGATGCGGCAATTCCCTCAATGTCAGTCACCCGCAAGTTCTCAAGCTGATTATGGACAGCTTGCGTTACTGGGTCACTCAGATGCACGTGGACGGTTTTCGCTTCGACCTCGCCTCGGCGTTAGCCCGGGAATTGTACGAAGTCGATAGTCTTGCTGCCTTTTTCGACATCATCCACCAAGACCCGGTGTTATCGAAAGTGAAGTTAATCGCCGAACCGTGGGATATTGCCGACGGCGGCTATCAAGTGGGGAAATTTCCGATCCTCTGGTCCGAGTGGAACGGGCGTTATCGCGATACGGTACGCGATTTTTGGCGCGGCGAAGAAGGGAAACTGGCGGAATTTGCTTACCGTTTTACTGGCAGTTCGGATTTATACGAGTTCAACGGGCGGCGTCCGAGTGCCAGCATTAACTTTATCACCGCTCACGACGGTTTTACGCTCAACGATCTGGTCAGTTATAACGAAAAACATAACGAAGCCAACGGCGAAGATAATCGGGATGGGGAAAGTTACAATCGATCCTGGAATTGCGGGGTAGAAGGGCCGACGGACGACCCGGAGGTGTTGAAGTTACGCAATCGTCAACGGCGCAACTTTTTAGTGACGCTGATTTTGTCTCAAGGGGTGCCGATGTTGCTGTCCGGGGACGAGTTGGGCCGGACGCAGAATGGGAATAATAATGCCTATTGCCAAGATAACGAACTGTCTTGGATTGACTGGGATTTGCAGGCAGAAAATGCGAATTTGCTTGAGTTTACCCGGCAGTTGATTGCATTTCGTGCCGAACATCCGGTGTTTCGCCGCCGCAAGTGGTTCCAAGGTCAGCCGATTTACGGGTCTGAGACGATCGATTTGGGCTGGTTTAACCCCGGTGGGGAGGAAGTTACCGAGGAACAGTGGCACGATGGCTTTGCGAAGGCGATCGCGGTGTTTCTTAATGGGGAGGCGATTCCGGCCCGTGGACCGCGTGGGGAACGGGTGGCGGACGATAGTTTTTTGTTGTTCTTTAACGCCCATTATGAGGGGTTGGAGTTTACGATTCCGGAAGGGTTGCAACAGCATCGCTGGTGTGTGGTGTTGGATACGACGAAAGCTTATTTCGCGAAGGAGGATACTTGTCATACCGGGGCGGCATCGATCGCCGTCGCCGCGCGATCGATCGTGTTTTTGCAACGGCAGTAAAGGGGGTCTGGAAGGGCGATCGCCCTTCTTCTCACATATAGGGAAGACGGGCGATCGCCCCGATGTTTTGTAGCGGAATTACTGTAGGGGGAAGCTCAAGGCTTCGACTTCGGTGGTTCTGGCTTCGAGTTCGGGTCCGTAGCCGAGTTGGCGGGCGATCTCGGTGAGGTCTTCTCCCGCTTGGATCGGGCGATCGTGGCAAAATTGCCAGTAGAGGGCATCGACGTCGCGCACTCCGCCGAAAATATAGGTGTGCGGATGGCTCGGATCGATAGCATTCATCAAATATGTTCCCTCGCGGGTGATGTCGATGGTCATCGGACGATCGCTGGAACATAAGACCATCGTCTCTCCCCATCCAAAAGACCATTCCCCGGGGGGTAAGCCACTAGGGTTCGGATCTGGGTCGCTCATCTGGAACAGGCGGGTCATGGTTTCGGTGCTATACAAGCGTTCGTCCCCGGCTTCGGCAGACAAAACCCGCCGCAGGTAGTAACTTTCGACACATTCTCCCGAATTTCGGCAATAACCCGTCCCGGGGAGTGAGGCAATCTCTCCGTTGAAAACGGCTGCTTCTAAGGCTTCGTGGCGCATCTGTTTGACTTCCTCGTCGGCGATCGCGCCGTAGTCTGCCAGGGCTTCGTCAATGGCGTTCGGTGGGCTGCTGGGGTTGCTAAAGCGGGCTAGGGCGCCTTCGGAGGTGGCTCCGAGATAGCCGAGACTAGCTCCGAAAAGCAGGGCTAGGGCGATTCCGAGCTTGGTTTTGGCGCGATCGCGCGATCGGTTACTGTGACTGCTTTGACGGTTAAAACCCATGTTTGATTCTCAATATCGTTAGGTCGGTCTCGGGTAGATCCCCCGATTCTGTCCGATGAAAACCCTTTCAACCCTGACAAACGGCGAACCGGGACAGTGGCGATCGCCGGACAGTTGCTTAACTGATACAGTGATAGCCAGTGATGGCAATCCCGGGTTCCCTTGCTAGTATGGAATCGTCGCATCTCCCTTTTCAAGAGGATCGACAGCTCACGTTTTCCAGAGGCGATCGCCCATGTCTGACTCTCTATCGCCGTCCTCTTCCAAAATCGGCTTAATTTGGCTCGTCATTGCCGCCGCCGCTACGGTTTTGCTGTGGCAATTTCCTTGGGGGACTTATATTTTATATCCTTTCTCGATTTTAGCCACCTGGTTTCACGAAATGGGCCATGGCTTAACGGCTGCTTTACTCGGCGGCAATTTCCATCAATTAGCGCTCTATCGCGACGGTTCCGGTGTCGCGATGACCTCGGTCTCTTTCTTGGGTCGTTTGGGTCAAGGGTTCGTGGCGATGGGCGGTCCACTCGGTCCGGCGGTGGCGGGCGGCTTTTTTATTATATCGAGCCGTCGTTTTAAAACCGCTCATTGGTGTTTGATGGGTTTGGGTTGCTTGATGTTGATTTCGGTATTGCTGTGGATTCGCACTCTGTTTGGAGTGGTGGCGATCGCCTTATGGGGCTTATTTATTTTAGGAATAAGTCTTAAAACACCGAAAAGCATTCAAGCCTTTTTCCTCCAGTTTATGGGGATGCAAGCTCTGGTGAGTACCTACCATCAAAAAGAGTATTTATTTGGCTCTCCGTCGGTGAATGTTAATGGTAGTAACTTAGTTTCAGATACGGGCATTATTGCCCACTATTTGTTTCTACCCCACTGGTTTTGGGCGGCCTTCATTTTAATCCTATCGGCGTTAATTTTCGGATGGAGTTTGCGAATCGCTTACGGATCGACCGATGAGAGCGATCGCCCCGTGTAAAGTCATCTGCTACAGTCATCTGGGATGTCGCGATCGCCCGCCCCTCAGTCTTCAATCACCGTCAACCCCGTCGCATCCGCCACCTGTTGCGCCAAACTTCGATAGCGGCGGGGGGGCGACCCGGTTCTCTGATTGAGTTCGAACCCTTCGACCACTGCTTCGAGCAGTTTAGCGCGCCACGGCGCCTCGATTTCGTAGTCCGACGCCAAACTTCCCTCGGAAAGCGCCGCCATCAGTTTGTCTAAAACTTGGTACTGTCCGACCAAATTCGCCGCTTTCGCCACCTCTCCCGCGTCCGGATCGAGTTTTTCCAGTTCTCCTAACACGCGGTACCACTCCGTTTCGACGATCCGCCGCACGATCGCCCCCATGTTGGCTTGGCGTTGTTGCTTCAGGGCTTGGAATTCGTCGTTAGTCATGGTGTTGCGTGTTTCAACTGGGGTAGACGGGCTACTCGATCGCGATTCATGACGATCGTAGCAGCCCGACCGCGATCGTGGTATTTCTCGGATGGCTTAGCGATAGCGGGTCAGTTGTATGCGATAGCGTCCTTTTTTGGTGACTTGCACTTCGCCGACTTCGAGGCGACCTTTCCCGCGAATCGCGATTAAATCCTCCGGTTTTACGGTGTAACTGCTTTGAGTGACTTCTTTCCAGTTCACCCGTACATCTCCGGCGCCGATCGCATCTGCCATTTTACTGCGCGACATCCCAAATCCGGCGGAGGCGATCGCGTCGAGACGCATGGACGCTTCTACGGTGGTCATTTCTTTCTTTTTCGGTTCGCGAACCTTGAGCTCGTCGAGGGCGATCGCCCGGGTCTTCACCGGAACCGATCGCACTTGCGTTAAGTTCATTTCCAGAAACTCCACCATCTCGGGAACCACGATCGCCTGGGCCCCGCGTTCTCCCTGGACGAGAATATCCCCGGTTTTATCCCGGACGATTCCGGTCCCGAGGATCGACCCGAGAAAGTCGCGGTGGGTGGCGGTATCGAACAGGAAGTTTCCGGCAATTTCGAGTACCGCGATCGGGACTTGGGCAGACTCTAGGGGGAGTTCGGCGCGGGCGATCGCCAATCGTTGCCGTTCCGCCTGGGGATAGCCCCCCCACGCCACGCTATGCACTTCGGTGAGGCGTTTGAGAACCTGTTGGCTTTCGATCGCCTCCAACGGCGAGAGAAAGTCCGTAACCACGACCTCCCAGGTTTTCAACGCCCGTTCGCAATCGTCCACCACCCGGGCGATCGTTTCGCGACTTTCAATTCCTTTTAACAGGTCTTCTTTCGGCAGCATCCTAGCGACGTTTTCCCTCAAATACTGCTGTTATTCTATCGTTTTTATCCCAATTTCTTCGGGGCGTTACAGGTAAGGCGCGCATCCACGGCCCCCGTTCACCTCGGAGTCCATCCATCCTATCTCCCGAACCCCTCGCGACCGTTCTCCCACAACCTTTCCTCGGACGAGACGGCGCGATCGCCGAACCCGCTCACGCTTTTCCCTCAAAATAAGCTACATTTTAGAATTATTTCTTTTCGCCTCAAAAGGAGAGGATATTCCCTCATTTATGGACGCGCAAATTATCCACGATCTTGTAGCGTTATACCGGGAAATTGACGAAAAAACCGCTTCCCTTGCGGAACAAACGGGTTTACAATGTCCTTCGGGATGCGGTCGTTGTTGTGAAAATCCCGAAGTAGAAACCACGGTTTTGGAAGTGATTCCCCTCGCTTTGGAACTCTGGAAACGGGGAGAAGCCAGCCAGTGGCTCGCCAAAATCGAGGCCGTCGAAGCACGGGGGGCTTGTGTCTTTTACGCCCCCGATCCTTTCATCCCCGAAAACGGGCGCTGTTCGGTCTATCAATGGCGACCGAGTTTGTGCCGTTTGTTCGCTTTTGCAACGGTGAAAAACAAGCATGGCGAACCGGAACTCGCCGCCTGCGTCCGCCACAAACAGACGAACCCGGAAGCGGTAAACCGCGCCCGAATGGCGATCGCCAATGGCTTGAGTGCGGCCAATTTTGGCGAAATTTCCGCTCGCCTTGCCGATCTCGACCCCGGACTGGGAACCCGGTTATTACCGATTAACCAAGCGATGAAAGAAGCGTTACACCGGGTCGGTTTAATTGCCCAACTGCTCGACGATTTCGGCGACGGCGATCGGGCGGCGTAATTCGGTTGAAATCCCGGTAGTAAAATCCCAGTAGGGCGGGCATCTTGCCCGCGCCTCTCCCGCGAATTTCTAACATCAATCCCCAAATTAATTCGGCAGAGGTTCGGCAGTTTTCGAGTTGGGATTGGCTTTCGATTCCTGCAAAGCTTGGGCTAAAATTTCTTCAATGCGATCGCACGCCACTAACTCGATAACTTCGCGCACGTCTTCGGGAATGTCCACTGCATCTTTTTGATTGCGACGGGGAATTAAAACCCGGGTTACTCCGGCGCGATGGGCGGCCAAGACTTTCTCACGTAACCCCCCGATCGGTAACACTTCCCCACTCAAGTTAATCTCTCCGGTCATCGCCGTATCGGTCCGGGTGGGTTGCTGCATCAACAACGAGGCGATCGCCGCGACCATGGTCACCCCGGCGGACGGTCCGTCTTTGGGAATCGCCCCCGCCGGGACGTGCAGGTGCAAGCCGTTTTCTTTGAAGGTCTTGGAGTCGATGCCCAAGGTAGCCGCATTCGACCACACGTAAGCTCGCGCTAAGTGCGCCGACTCTTGCATCACTTTACCTAATTGTCCGGTAATTGTGAGATCTTTCCCTTCGGGTAACAAAGCCGCCTCGATGAATAAGATTTCGCCCCCTTGCAAGGTCCAGGCCAATCCGGTAGCGATTCCGGGTTTGCGCCGATCGCGGATTTCTTCCCCCAGGAACTGCGCCGGACCGAGCAAGGTTTCCAGTCGGTCGGCGGTGACGGTCATCGGTTCGCTGTCGCCGTTGGCGTAACGTACCGCCACTTTACGACAGAGGGCGCCGATCTGCTGTTCCAGTTTGCGCACTCCCGCCTCGCGGGTGTAGTGGGCGATCGTCTCGCTGAGGGTTTCTTCGGGCAGAATCAGGGCGTCTGGGGGCAGTCCGGCTTTTTCGATCTGGCGCGGTAACAAGTATTCCCGGGCGATCGCCCGTTTCTCCCGTTCGGAATAGCCGGATAACTCGATAATTTCGAGGCGATCGAGTAACGGTGGCGGCACTTTCGATAGATCGTTCGCCGTCCCGATAAAAAAGACTTGAGATAAATCAAAATCGAGATCTAAATATAAATCCCGAAAACTATAATTCTGTTGCGGGTCGAGAATTTCTAACAGCACCGACGCCGGATCGCCGCGATAATCCATGCCGACTTTATCGAGTTCGTCGAGCATAATCACCGGGTTGTTCACCCCGGCCCGATGCAGGGCTTGCACGATGCGTCCGGGCATGGCGCCGATGTAGGTACGGCGGTGGCCGCGCAATTCGGCTTCGTCGCGCAAGCCACCCAAACTCAAGCGCTCGAAGGGGCGCCCCAGGGCGCGGGCGATCGACCGCCCGAGGCTGGTTTTGCCGACTCCTGGCGGTCCGGTAAAACACAGGGCCGTTCCGACGCTGTAGCGTTCTCTCTGGTGGCTGCTATCCCTGTCCTCGGTGGAGGGATCCTCGGTGGCGCGCGCCACTTGCTTGAGTTTGAAGGTCGCCAGATGTTCGACGATCCGATCTTTAATGGGGGTTAAATCGTGGTGGTCCGCATCGAGGACGGCGCGGGCGTTATCTAAATCTAAGTTATCTTCGACGGTACGATTCCAGGGCATTTCGAGCAGCCAGTCGAGATAGGTGCGGATGACCCCACCTTCGGCGGAGGCGCTGCCGATGCGCTCCAGGCGCGCCAGTTCTCGTTTGGCTTGTTTGGCGGCGCTTTCGGGGAGTTTGCTCTCTTTGAGGCGCGATCGCAACTCCTCGACTTCCTGACGGTCTGGGTCGCCGTCGCCGAGTTCTTCTTGAATCTTTTTGAGTTGTTCGCGCAGAATATATTCCCGTTGTTTTTGGTCGATTTCTTTTTTGGTTTCCCCGAGGATTTCCCGCCGCAGGCGCATGACTTCCATTTCGCTTTGCAAGTTCGCCAAAACTCGCCGCATCAGGGTTTCTAAGTCGTTTTCTTCTAAAACGGCTTGCATCTGCTCGATTTCTTGCTGTAGCAAAATGCAACTTTGATAGGCCAGTTGGATCGGGTCGTCGGCGTTGAGCAGGATCGAGAGGACTTCATCGGGAAAGTTGGGATTGAGGGAAGCGGCTTCTCGCCACAGGGATTGCAATGCTCCGGTCAAGGCGTCGAGGGTGGCCCGTTCCATGCCGCGATCGATCGCCCCTTCTACGCTCAAGGCGGGTAGGGTCTGAAAACGCACTTCGTAAGTCGGATCGCGCTGTAGCAGTTCTTCGAGGCGGACTCGCTCCTGCCCTTCGACGATCAACTGCAACGGTCCGAGGGGGAGGCGGATGGTCCGTTGGACGACGGCTAAGGTGGCAATGGGATAGAGACTGTCGAGGTTTTCAATTTCCCGATGCGGGTCTTCGTCCAACAGCCGCGCGATTTCCGGGCGCACGGAGGCGACGACCAGTTCTCGGGTTGGGGTCAATAGGGTGGCTTCGGCAACCGCAACCGAACGGGGTCGCCCCGCGACAATCGGTAGGGTAATCCCCGGTAGTAAGATGATGTTGCGTAAGGGAAAGAGCAATCCGGTTTTTACCGATCGCTCGATTTGCGAAGAAATGGGTGCCACGTCAATCGATCCCTCCCCCGAACCGAACTCTTTTAACTCGAAACGTTTTTGCGTGCGGGCAGTAGGGCTTTACTGGATAAATACTCGTGCAGGTCTAAGGGTTTGAGTTTGGATAAGTCTTTGGCCAGTTCGTCAATTTGCACGCCGTTGACTGACTGGGCATTTAAGGCGTCGCGCACGAAACCGAGGATTTGCGGTTCGGCGACCAAGACCAGCCGACTCGCTTGATGTCCGTTTTTTAATTGGGCGATTTCTTCGGCGATCGCTCCGGCAAATCGCCGCCCGAATTCCCCGAGGTGACTGTCGCGGCGATCGTCGTAACCGTGCGCTTGATTGCCCGCGCCTCGGTTGCGTCCGGTTTTGACATTCGCCCACAACTCTTTCCCGGCTAATTCTTTCGCCGGGTTGACCATATCTCCGCGCTCGATTAAGTTCGGCCCGGATTCGTATTCGGGGACTTCCGCTTGTTCTAAGGTGAAAAATCGCGCTCTAGTTCCGTCAATTACAGCAACGAGAAATTGACTCATGAGCTTTCTCAACCCTCCCTTGTTGTTCGCTTCCAAATTTGATTTTGTCTTGCCCGAACTCCGGCTTTTTCAGTCTCGCGATTCTCCTGCGCAGATGCGACCCGATCGCCGGGTTTTTTCGTGAACTACCGCTATTGAATCAAAGATTATAATAGCGGCTTCCCTCTTCACTGGGGACTGCGCTAGATAGAACTGAAGTTCTACCCCCTCGTCTTACATCCCCTCCAAGGGCAGTAGAGCGAGTTCCTAACTCTAATATCCGTAAGCCTTCATTTTTGAGATTGATGGCGGCATTGATATCCCTGTCATGATGGGTTTGGCAATGTTCGCAAGTCCAGCTTCTCGCATCAAGAGACAAGCTTTTGATTTGATTGAGACATACATGGCAGGTTTTAGAAGAAGGAAAAAATCGATCGACTTCTAGATAAACTTTTCCTTCTGATTCAGCCTTGTACTTCAACATCGTACAAAACATCCCCCAACCGACATCACTAATCGCTTTGGCGAGTTGGTGATGGCGAAACATGCCTTTGACGTTGAGATTCTCGACCACAATCACTTGGTTTTCGTTCACTATCTTACGGGATAGCTTGTGGAGAAAATCTTCACGACAGCGACTTATTTTGGCGTGAATCTTAGCAACTTTTACCCGCGATTTATTGCGGTTGTTGCTGCCTTTCCTTTTTCGAGCATGTTTTTGCTGTTTTCTTTTTAGGTTGCGCGCGTGTTTATCAAAATACTTGGGATTATTGTATTTCGACCCCTCACTGGTAATCGCAAAATCGGTCAGCCCTAAATCAATGCCAATTGCTTTTCCTTCAGTTGAGAGAAGGGGAGGTTCTTTTTTACCCTCTACCAAAACTGAAGCATAATATTTACCATCTGGATTTTTGGAGAGGGTTACAGTTTTGATTTTTCCCTCAAAACTTCGATGCTGACGACAACGCACTAACCCAACTTTAGGCAGTTTGATGTAATTTCCCTCAAACTTAACATTTTGAGGATAACTGATAGATTGCCTTCCCTGCTTGGATTTAAATCGGGGTAATTTTGCCCGTTTCTCAAAGAAGTTTCGATAAGCGGTCGATAAGTTCAACGCCACGACTTGCAAGCATTGGGAATAGACATCTTCTTTAAGCCAAGGGTATTCCTGTTTGAGGGCAGGTAATAATCCCTGAAGATAACCCCTTGACAAGCCTTTTCCGGTCGCTCGATAAGTCTCTTGGCACAAATTTAACGCATAGTTCCAATACCAACGACAGCAACCAAAGCTCTTGGCTAAAGTCGCTTGTTGCTCGGGGGTTGGATAGATGCGGTATTTGTACGCCTTGAACATTATCGCCGATATAGCCAGATGATAAGATTATCACTGATTTGCCGAAGAGTCGCTTTCATCCCACGATTCACCTTCGGTAGAATCGGGGAATTCCCGCTCCCATTGTTAAAAAGGTCGTCTTTACTCTGAGGGCGATCGCCGGGAAAACGACTCGGACAACAAAAGCCGCCCCCGTCTCCAACCGAGCAGGTTTCTAGATAACAAAAAGCACCCCCCATTTGGGCTGCTTCCGATCTCGATAGAGGGAAAATAGCGATCGCGATCGCCAGTCAATTAAAACAGGAGTTTGGGTCTTTTTGATGAAAAAATTACAATAATAGAGGAACTTGTTCTGTTATTGTCGTGATTTCATTATAATCCCTTCTTGGAGGCGGGGATCGTCGAGGCTTAATTTGTTCATAATATTTAACCTTTCTAATCATTAAAGGTCGCACCTCTCGACGTTCGCCAATCGCCCCTCACGTTAACAAATCCCGCTCCCTCCCTCCATTTCCAAAATCTCAAATCTTAAATCTTAAATCTTAAATCTCAAAATGCCGCGACTTCAGCTTCCCGACTGTCCCAACGTCAGCCTCGTGGCGTTCTACGGCGATAAACCCCCCGAATTGAGCGCCACGATCGCCGAACTGCACGAGCGCTTGAGTGCATCTCTGTCGGGAAACTTTCACCCCTACCGCCTCGCTCAAATCCACGCCACGGCGATCGGCTGTGAAGGGGTCAAGACCGACGGGGCGATCGTCGGGAAATGGTTTTTAGAACGGCGGGAAGAAGTGCGATCGCTAGAGTTGGATAGATTTATACTATATGCCCGCCGCTTTCCCCGAGTTCGGGTGCGCTTCGGCGGTTACGATCGCGCCACGGACTACGGCTTTCTCAGTCGCCAGCGCCATCCCGCCGAGCGATCGTTCCAATTCCAAGGGAACCTCGCCGTTTTAGTGGGTTGGATCGAGGACAATGGCACGTTTCCGGCGACCGTCGATCGATTTCGGCGCGGGGCGCAAGCGTACAATCTCTTACACAAATTTCACGATCGCCCGGAAACATTCGACAACGATATATACTTGCGTTTGGGTGGCGTACGGCAGCCCCTCGCCGAGGACGAGCGCGATCGTGTCGAACGAGAGATCCGGGAATTTTTGAGCGCGCGACCGCCCGTTGAGGTTCCCCTCACTCCAGAACAGCTCGCCTTCGTCGGCTATCGGGACCTCTGTCTGACCCCGGAAACCACCACGGCGATCGCACTCTCCCAAGTGCGGGCGATCGATCTCGAAGCCCTTTATCCGGAAATTTGACCCATTCGGGATCCAAGCCGAAAACAACATCAAACCCGATTGACCGATAGCGAGCGATCGCCCCGCTTCTCGTGCGGTAGGGGCGATCGCTCGCTCAGGGGTGACTGGAAAAAATCGAGCCTAGAGGAGACCCTCCTTCTTCGCCATCGAGAGCATCAAATCAATCACGCGGCAAGAATAACCCCACTCGTTGTCATACCAAGAAACAACCTTAAAGAAATTCGAGTTCAGTTCCATCCCCGCCCCCGCATCGAAAATACTCGAATGGGGATCGCCGACAAAATCCGTGGAAACCACCGGATCTTCCGTATACCCGAGGACTCCTTTCAACTCGCCCTCGGACGCCGCCTTCATCGCCGCACAAATATCGTCATAGGTCGTCGCTTTTTCCGTGCGGAAGGTCAAATCGACCACCGACACGTCAGGAGTCGGCACCCGCATCGCCATCCCGGTGAGTTTTCCTTTCAGTTCCGGCAGCACCAAGGTCACCGCTTTCGCAGCTCCCGTAGACGCGGGAATGATATTTTGAGCCGCACCGCGACCGCCGCGCAAGTCTTTCTTACTCGGTCCGTCTACAGTCGGTTGGGTGGCGGTCATGGCGTGAATCGTGGTCATCAGCCCTTCGACTAAGCCGAAATTGTCGTTAATGACTTTGGCGATGGGGGCTAGGCAGTTGGTGGTACAACTGGCGTTTGAGACCACGGTGTGACCTTTGGGATCGAACTGGTCTTCGTTGACACCCATTAAGAAGGTCGGGACTTTGTCCGGATCTTTGGTCGGCGCGGAAATAACGACCCGTTTCGCTCCGCCTTTAACGTGTTTGGAGGCTCCCTCGAAAGTGGTAAACAGTCCGGTGGACTCAACGATGTAATCGGCACCGTATTTACCCCAGGGCAGTTCGGCGGGATCTTTGATGGCGCTACAGGGGATCGTTTTGCCATCGACGACGATCGCGTCATCTTTGACTTGGACGGAGCCGTTAAATTTTCCTTGGGTCGAGTCGTATTGGAGCAAATACGCCAAGTTTTCCGCAGGAACGAGGTCGTTAATGCCGACGAACTCGATATTGGGATTGTTTAATCCGGCTCGAAAGACGAGGCGTCCGATCCGCCCGAATCCGTTAATCCCGACTTTGATAGTGGCCACAATAAAAGCTCCTCAAGGTAAACTTCTTTGACAATACAATCATCACTTCTAGGGATTCGTCTATCCCCCAAGTGAGGGAAACCCTTATCTGTGGGACTCTAACGAACGGTAGAGGGGGTCTAAAGGGCTTTAGGAAACTTTTAGACCCCAACGGTTCCGAGGGCGCTCAATCGATGCTCGGTCCGGCTTCGACAATTTCGGGACGGGCGCTGGTAAAGCGCTTGAAGTTTTCGACGAACAAACGGGCCAACTCTCGGGCTTGACGGTCGTAGGCGTCGGGATCGCTCCAGGTTTGGCGGGGGTTGAGGACTTCGGACGGCACTCCGGGAACGGTTTCGGGTACGAGGATTTTGAAAATGGGGTGCGGGTGGAAGCTGACGGCGTTTAAGTCGCCGTTGAGGGCGGCAGTGACCATGGCGCGGGTATGTTTGATCGAGATGCGTTGGCCGACGCCGTAGGGACCGCCAGACCATCCGGTGTTGATCAGGTAGACGCTGGCATGGTCGTTGTATTTACGCAGCCGTTCCCCGAGCATTTCGGCGTAGACGGTGGCGGACAGGGGTAAGAAGGGTTTGCCGAAGCAGGCGGAGAAGGTAGCTTGCGGTTCGACGATGCCGCGTTCGGTTCCGGCGAGTTTGCTGGTGTAGCCGGACATGAAGTAGTACATCGCCTGACGGTTTGTGAGTTTGGCGATCGGGGGCAGCACGCCGAAGGCATCGGCGGAGAGAAAGATGACGGTGTTGGGATGGCTGCCGACGCTGGGGATCGCGGCGTTGGGGATGTAGTGGATGGGGTAGCCGACGCGGGTGTTTTCGGTGAGGCTGCCGTCGTCGTAGTCCGGATGGCGGCTGTCGCGGGTGAGGACGACGTTTTCCATCATCGACCCGAAGCGAATTGCTTCCCAGATTTGGGGTTCGTTTTCGTAGGAGAGGCGGATGGTTTTGGCGTAACAGCCGCCTTCAAAGTTGAAGATGCCTTTTGGCGACCAGCCGTGTTCGTCGTCGCCGATCAGGCGGCGGGTCGGATCGGCGGATAGGGTGGTTTTTCCGGTGCCGGACAGGCCAAAAAAGAGGGCTGTATTGCCCTGTTCGTCCATATTGGCGCTGCAGTGCATCGGCAGGACGTCTCGCTTGGTCATGAAGTAGTTCATGAGGGAGAAGACGGATTTTTTGATTTCTCCGGCGTATTTGGATCCGCCGATGATCACGAGTTTTTTGCCGAAGTGAATGACGATGAAGGCTTCGGAGTTGATGCCGTCGTCGATGTCCGGGTCGCCTTGCAGTCCGGGAACGGCGATGACGGTGAAGTCGGCTTGGTGGTCGTCGAGTTCTTCGGGGGTGGGCCGGATGAACAGTTGATGGGCGAATAAGCTTTGGGAGGGGCGTTCGGTGATGATGCGAACGCCGACGCGGTAGTCGGGATCGGCGCCGACGAAGCCGTCGAACAGGTAGAGGTCTCGTCCTTGGACGTAGGATTGGATGCGTCGGTAGAGTAAGTCGAAGTTGTCTTCGGAGATGGCGACGTTGGTTTTGCTCCAGTGGACTTCGTCGTGGCTGGTGGCTTCGTCCACGATAAATTTATCGTTGGGAGAGCGCCCGGTATATTTGCCCGTCTTGACACATAGAGCGCCGTTGTCGGCGAGGATGCCTTCGGCCCGAGCGATCGCGTGTTCGATCAGTTTGGGAACGGTAAGGTTGCGATAGACTTGTCCGAGGTTTTTCAAGCCGAGGGCTTCGAGTCCGTAACTGGGACTGCCGTCCAGTCTAATTTTGGATTTCATGTTGGGGTGGGGCAGTTCTACCCCATCTTTGTGGGCTAGAGTGTTTTCGATCAGTTGGGCGATCGATACATCCTGATATATATTCCGGTAAAGGTCCGGTTTGTTGTCCGTACCTTGAGACTCTATGGAGGGTTTCATATTACCGCTCATTGACTTGACCTCACGCGATGACTGGGGTTTATGCTGCGAGCGAAAGGGTCGGCTTTTGGCTCGGTTGCCGATCGTCGACGGCCATTCGGGTTTTGGATCGATCGATTTCTTTGAGAGGCTTCAATCGATCGCCCCTCGAAGTTGCTGGCGATCGCGACCGACTTTGACAACTCTAAAGTTGTAAATCTCGATCGCTGGAAATGATTTAGTTTTTTGAAGAATTGACGACAAAATGCGATCGAGTCTTCTCCCAATTTCGAGCAAACTGCGATCTCGTAACTCACAAATTGACGGCGATCGCGTTGCCTTTCCGAGTCGGGCTGCAAAGTTGGCTGTCACCCTGCTTCGCTCACTTTTCCGATGGGGTTCGGTTGAGACCTATCGTACTATGAACTTTCGGAAATCAAAAATAAAAAAAACCTTACAAAATCTCCGAGATCGCTCAGTTCGTGCAGGGTAGAGTACCTTGCTCGATCGCGCGCAAACCGTTGACGGGATTGAGATCTAAACCCTTTTCTAAGAAATCTTGCAAGCCTTGTCAGACAAGGGTTAAAGCGCCGCGATCGCCTCGAATTATTCTAAGAAATCGTGACATTCGTTACACAAGTTTATGAAACGACCCACTTTTTGAATCTTTGCAACCCAACATGACTCCCCCTCGATTTCCCTCAAAAGCCAACTCGTCGATCGCCGGGGCGACCTTGGGATTTTCAAGGGATTGTTAAGCGATTCCAAAAAAACGCTAGAATCAGCAGTAATTCCAGTAGGATTTTTAACAAGAGAAAAGCAACGCGACGCTCGAAAAAAATGAGAGGTGATTTCAGCCCCCTTTAACTTTTGTCAAGCTCTTAACTCATCCTTAACTGAAGTCGAGCGAATTGAGTGTAATTTGAGAGGGATTTACCGGGGGAAATACGGGAAGTTCGCACGGGGGGAAACCCCGAATTGAGAAACCTAAACGTTGCTTTTATGGGCCGAGCGATCGCCCCGACGACGAAACGGAAATCACCTCGGGCGATCGCGTGGAAACCTTTCGGACACATTGAGACCCCATTGAGGACTGATTGAATATGCCTTCTGCTCAGGTAAATAACCGCGATCGCGCGCCGTCGGCGGGATCTAAAGCGGGATCTAAGGCGGGATCGAACGCGCACCCGAGTGGTGACAAGCGCTTCAAAGTGCTAGACATCACCATGAAGCGCAACCAACACCGTCAAGACGCCTTAATCGAAGTGCTCCACAAAGCCCAAGAAATCTTCGGCTATCTCGAAGAAGACGTCTTACTCTACGTCGCCCGCCAACTCAAACTCCCCTTGAGTAAAGTCTACGGCGTCGCCACCTTTTACCACCTCTTCTCACTCAAACCCAGTGGCGCTCACACCTGCGTGGTCTGTCTGGGAACTGCCTGTTACGTCAAAGGGGCGAGCAGCTTGCTCGAAGCCCTCAAAAACCAGGTGGGCATCGAGCCGGGAGAAACCACCGACAACGGCCAGATGTCCGTGATGACCGCACGTTGTATCGGTGCCTGCGGGCTGGCTCCCGCCGCCGTGTACGACGGTAAAGTCATGGGCAATCAAACCGCCGAATCCGTTCTCGACAACATCAAAGGTTGGCTCGACTGATGGGGGATCCCGTTTGGCGATCCCATTTTCCGATTTTCCTGCCAAAGTGCGCGTGAGGTCCGACCGCAATGGATTTAAACGAATTACTCGAAATTGCCGAAAAAGAACGCCAGCGAGCCGCGAGTGTCCGCATTCGCTGCTGTACCGCAGCCGGATGTGCTTCCTCCGGAGCCGAAGAAATTAAAGACCGCCTCGAACAAAGCATCAAAGACGCCGGATTGGATAACACCGTCGAAGTCTGTAGCGTCGGTTGCATGAAATTTTGCGGACGCGGTCCGCTCGTCGAGATCGACATTCCCGGGGTTTTGTATCAACAAGTGAGCGGGGATCAAGTCGAGGCGATCGTCGATGCCCTCAAACAAAACAAAGCCGCCGAATCCGGGGCCACTCCCCTCGATCGCGAGCACCCCTTTTTCACCCTGCAACAACCGATCGTCCTCGAAAACTCCGGCAAAATCAACCCGGAACGCATCGAAGAATATATCGCCGTCGGCGGCTATCAAAACCTCTATCACGTCATCCACGACATGAGCCCGGACGAAGTGGTAGACGAAGTGACCCGCAGTGGCTTGCGCGGTCGCGGGGGCGGCGGCTATCCCACGGGCTTGAAATGGGCTACCGTCGCCAAAATGCCCGAAGGGCAAAAATACGTCATCTGTAACGCCGACGAAGGCGATCCCGGCGCCTTTATGGACCGGTCCGTCCTCGAAAGCGACCCCCACCGGATTATCGAAGGGATGGCGATCGCCGCTTACGCGATCGGCGCCAACCACGGCTACATCTACGTCCGCGCCGAATATCCCCTCGCCATCAAACGGCTCGAAACCGCAATCAAACAAGCCAAACGCCTCGGCTTGATGGGGTCGCAAATCTTCGACTCCCCCTTCGACTTCAAAATCGATATCCGCGTCGGTGCGGGGGCCTTCGTCTGCGGCGAAGAAACCGCCCTGATGCAATCGATCGAAGGCGGACGGGGTAACCCGCGCCCGCGCCCGCCCTACCCGGCCCAATCCGGCTTGTGGCATTCGCCGACCTTAATTAACAACGTCGAAACCTTCGCCAACATTCCGGCGATCGTCCGCGAAGGCGCCGACTGGTTCGCCAGCATCGGCACCGAAAAGAGCAAAGGCACCAAAGTCTTCGCCCTCACCGGAAAAATCCGCAATACCGGACTGATCGAAGTCCCGATGGGAATCGCCCTGCGCGAAATCGTCGAAAAAATGGGCGGCGGCGTCCCCCGAGGCGAAGTCAAAGCGGTACAAACGGGCGGCCCGTCCGGCGGTTGTATTCCCGCCCACTTATTCGATACCCCGGTCGAGTACGACTCCTTAATCCAACTCGGGACGATGATGGGGTCCGGCGGCATGATCGTGATGGACACGGAAACGAGCATGGTAGACGTGGCTCAGTTCTATATGGAATTCTGCCGGGGGGAATCGTGCGGTAAATGTATCCCCTGCCGTGCGGGAACGGTGCAGATGTATCAGATGCTGACCAAAATCCTGCGTGGAGAGGCGACCCTTATCGATCTCGAACAACTCGAACGAGTCTGCGGGATGGTCAAAGCGACCAGCTTGTGCGGCTTGGGACAAACGGCCCCGAATCCGGTGTTGAGTACGTTGCGCTATTTCCGCGAGGAATATTTGGAACTGCTCAAAGACAGTCCCAAAGCTCAAGGAGTCGCCAGCCGTTAAGCCGACGATCGCGCCACTATCGATTCAGGAGAAGCTATGTCAGTTAAAACATTAACCATCGATGGCGTTCCCATCGCCATCGAAGAAGGAACCACCGTTCTCGAAGCCGCCCGCCAAAACGGGGTGCATATTCCCACCCTGTGTCATCTCGAAGGCATTTCCGATGTCGGCGCTTGTCGCCTCTGTTTGGTCGAGATTAACGGCAGCCCGAAATTGCAGCCCGCTTGCGTCACCGAAGTGGCGGAGGGGATGAATATCCGCACGAATACGGAAACCCTGCAAGACTATCGGCGCACGATTGTCGAGCTGTTATTTGCGGAAGGAAACCACGTCTGTGCGGTGTGCGTGGCGAACGGACATTGCGAACTGCAAGATTTGGCGATCGAGGTCGGGATGGATCACTCCCGGCTTCCCTATCGCTTTCCGGAACGAGAAATCGACGTGTCTCACGATCGCTTCGGCATCGACCACAACCGTTGCGTGCTGTGTACGCGCTGCGTGCGCGTCTGCGACGAAATCGAAGGGGCCCACGTTTGGGATGTCGCCTATCGCGGGGCGGCGTTGAAGGTGGTGACCGGGTTGAATCAGCCCTGGGGCGCCGTCGATGCTTGTACCTCGTGCGGTAAGTGCGTCGATGCTTGTCCGACCGGGGCGATTTTCCGCAAAGGTTCGACGGTGGCGGAAATGGAGCGCGATCGCGATCGCCTCGAATTCATCGTCAACGCCCGCAAAGACCACCAGTGGACCCGCTAACGAAGGTACGATTATGGCTAAAATTAGATTGGCAACAATTTGGTTGGGCGGCTGTTCCGGCTGTCACATGTCTTTTCTCGATTTAGACGAATGGCTGTTCGATTTCGCCGAGAAAGTCGATGTGGTCTTCTCTCCGGTCGGGTCGGACATTAAAGATTATCCCGAAAACGTCGATGTGTGCTTGGTCGAAGGCGCCGTCGCCAACGAGGAAAACTTGGAGTTACTGCGCGAAGCGCGCCAACGCACGAAATTTTTAATTTCCTTCGGCGATTGTGCGGTGACGGCGAACGTTCCGGCGATGCGCAACATGCTCGGCGGTAGCGAACCCGTTCTCAAACGCTGTTATTTGGAATTAGGGGACGAACACCCGCAATTGCCCAATTTTCCGGGGATCGTGCCGGAATTGCTCGATCGCGTGCGCCCGGTTCACGAAATGGTCGAGGTGGATATGTACATCCCCGGCTGTCCGCCGGACGCCAACCGGATTCGCAAGGCGATCGCCCCCCTGTTAGAAGGCCAAACCCCCGACATGACAGGACGGGACATGATCAAATTCGGCTAAGTCGGCGCGAACCGCGAACGCCCAGATCCGGGATGCCTTGGAGGGATAACGTCATGAAAGCTTCAGAAATTCTCACTCAAAACATCACCACGATCGGCACTTCGGCGACGGTGGTCGAAGCAGTGAGCGCGATGAAAGCGACCGGAGTCGGTGCCTTGATTGTCGATCGCCGTCACCCAGGGGACGCCTACGGGATCGTCACCCGCAGCGATATCGTCTCGAAAGTGGTAGCCTTCGGCAGAGATCCGCACCGGGTGCGCGTTTACCAAATCATGACCAAGCCTTGCATCGTGGTCAATCCCGATCTGAGCGTCGAATACGTCGCCCGCTTGTTCGTCCACACGGGGATTCAAGTCGCCCCGGTGATTCGAGGCGAATTACTCGGTACGATTTCCATGCGCGACATCCTCGAAAAAAGCGATTTTATCGAAACGCCTTCGGAACTCGAACTCGACCGCCAAATCCAAGAGGCGATCGCCCACGCCCGCACGATCTGCGCCGAAGTCGGTCACCCCCCCCGGGAATGCGCGGCAGCTTGGCAGGTCGTCGAAGAACTGCAAGCGGACGCCGCCCACCAACAGGCGACGGTTTTAGAAAAGACTGCCTTCGAGGAATATTGTGAGGAATATCCGGAAGCGGCAGAACTCGCCAATTTATATAAAAACTGGTGTAGCGGCTGAAGGGGCGACGCCCGGATCGCTCACGACCGTCATTATTTACAGAATTTACAGAGGATTGCTCGATATGTCTAAAACAGTTGTCATCGATCCGGTCACGCGCATCGAAGGACACGCGAAAATCTCCATCTATCTCGACGACGCCGGAGAAGTTGAAGACGCCCGCTTCCACGTGGTCGAATTTCGCGGCTTCGAGAAATTCTGCGAAGGACGTCCGATGTGGGAAATGGCCGGGATTACCGCCCGCATTTGCGGGATCTGCCCGGTGTCTCACTTACTGGCCTCGGCGAAAACTGGAGATAAAATCCAAGCGGTGACCATTCCCCCCGCCGGGGAAAAACTGCGCCGGATGATGAATTTGGGACAAATTACCCAATCTCACGCCCTCTCTTTCTTCCACTTGAGCAGTCCGGACTTTCTCCTCGGTTGGGATAGCGACCCCGCCACCCGCAACGTCTTCGGCTTGATGGCTGCGGATCCGGATTTAGCCCGCAGTGGCATCCGCCTGCGCCAATTCGGCCAAAAAGTCATCGAATTGCTCGGCGCCAAGAAAATTCACCCGGCGTGGGCCGTTCCCGGGGGGGTGCGATCGCCCCTGAGTGAAGAAGGACGCGCCTGGATCCGCGATCGCCTCCCGGAATCGCGCCAAACCCTCAACACCGCCTTAGACCTCTTTAAATCCCTCCTGGATCAATTAGACACGGAAGTTAAAACCTTCGGCGAATTTCCCTCCCTGTTCATGGGATTGGTCGCCAAAGACGGCACCTGGGAACATTACGGCGGTCATATCCGCTTTAAAGATAGCCAAGGCAACATCGTCGCCGACGGACTGAGTGAAGACAACTATCGCGACTACCTCGGCGAAGCGGTCGAACCCTGGTCTTATCTGAAATTCCCCTATTACAAACCGATGGGTTATCCCGACGGTATTTATCGGGTCGGTCCACTGGCGCGCTTGAATATCTGCGATCGCATGGGAACGGAAGCGGCGGATCGCGAATTGCAAGAATTCCGCGATCGCGCCGGAGGCGTGGCGACCTCTTCGTTCTTCTACCACTACGCCCGCCTGGTAGAAATTCTAGCCGCCCTCGAACGGATCGAACGCTTGGTCGAAGACCCGGATATCGTCTCCAAACGCACCCGCGCCAGTGCGGGGGTGAACAGTCTCGAAGGCATCGGCGTCAGCGAAGCCCCTCGGGGAACCTTATTCCACCACTATCAGGTAGACGAAAACGGTTTGATTAAGAAGGTCAACCTGATTATTGCCACGGGTCAAAATAACTTGGCGATGAATAAAACTGTCGCCCAAATTGCCAAGCATTACATCCACGGTAACGAAATTCCCGAAGGCTTGCTCAACCGCGTCGAAGCCGGAATCCGCGCTTTCGACCCCTGTTTGAGCTGTTCGACCCACGCCGCCGGACAAATGCCGATCCACCTGCAGTTAGTGGCCCGCGACGGCGCGATCGTCGATGAGGTCTGGCGCGATCCCGTGTAAGGGAGAACGGTTGGCAAAGGTTCAGTAAAAGGGAGACGTCCAGAGGGAATCGGGAGTAGGGAGAAAGTAAGAGGCAGCAAGTAACAGTCGCCAGCTTGTCGATCCCGCCTCCCGACTCCCTAAATTTCCGCGATCGCACGTTTGTTCCCGAGAATCTCCAAAACCTACAATTTAAGGGACGAGCATTGCGAGATTCGATATGGTTCAATTCGAGAAAGGCGGACAAATTGCATGGTTTCACGATGAAGGTCACTCCGCAGGCTTTTTTCACACCTACGATCGCCTCCAGGTCGGCGGGGATGGCGACGCCCCCCGCAAGATCCATGTATTTCTCCCTCGGGAATACGAAACCGTCGTCGATGAATATCCCGTTATTTATATGAACGATGGCGATACGGCCTTTTTCCGGGGCGGGGCGATCGGTCAGTCGTGGTGGACCGGGGAAACCCTCGGCGAACTCTACAAGCGCAATGCGATCGCCCGCGTCATCGTCGTCGCCATCTACGCCCTCAACCGCGATCGCGAATATACCCACGAACCCGCCGTCCCGCGCTGGATCCGACAGGTAGACTGTTGCGGCGTCGAGGCATATACCCAATATCTGGCCGATGCTCTCAAACCCTTTATCGATCGCAGCTATAGGACGATCCCCGATCCGCGCCAAACGACGATTATGGGATCGTCTCACGGCGGCTTGGCTGCGTTTTACAGCGCCTGTCGCCGTCCCGATGCTTTTGGCAATGCGGCGGCCCTTTCCCCGTCGTTTTGGGTCGGACTCGACACGGGAACCGATACCTTTTTACCCTTGCATAAATCGAGTTTACTCGAACTGACGGCGCCGACATTGGGCGATCGCGACCGCCGCCCTCGCTTGTGGCTGGATTGGGGATTACGCAAAGACGAAGGCTTTCACAATTGGTTTATCGAGAACAACACTGTCAAACGCGGGCGCGAAATGGCCGAATTATTGCGCGAACAGTTCGGTTACGTCCTCGGTCGCGATTTGTGGACTTACGAAGATCCCGAGGGGGAACATTCGGAGGAATCCTGGGCCCGTCGTCTACCTTTAGTTCTGCAAGCCCTTTACGGCAATGGCGATCGCCCGTAACCTTTCACTTTTGGAAAACCTCTGTTTTGCGATCCCTAAATTGACAGGATTTAACTAACTATTCAGCCAGTCATTTTAACACTTTCAGCCCTTATTGACAAACTTTTATCGGTCGTCGATCGACGCAACGATCGCGGCACTGAGTGTTAGAATGACAGCAGTAGCATCCGAGCTTAACTCTCAAATTATTTCTCGATCGTCGATGCTCTCCACTTAGAGTACGCCCATTTTTCCGAGTCTACCTGTAGCGATCGCTTCCCCCGATCGAAAAAAATTTCCTCTCTACATTCCCGGAACTCAGTTCCTGCTATTTCCCTGGCGATCGATGCCTTGAGGAATGGCGATCGAACGAGATTGTTTGGATTAAACTCCCTCCCGAACCGCCCTAAAATTTCCCCACCGATACCCGCTTTTTCATTGCTGTTGGTTCGCGTTCCTCCCTCGGGAACTTTCCCCAGTTTCCCGGTTTAGATCGCTTCCCTTCTACCGAGAACGAAACCATGAAAGACAAAGAAAATCTATATTTATGCATGGGTTCCGCCTGCCACCAAATGGGTGTTTATGAAGTCTTACCCAAATTGCAAACCTTGATCGCCCAATACGAGTTAGACAATCGAATCGAACTGAAAGGTTCCTTTTGTTTGGAAACCTGTAGTGAAGGAATTGTCATGAAATTCAAAGACAAAATCTTCATTAAAATCAATGCAGACAATATCGAAGCAAAATTTAAAGATGAAATTTTGCCCAACATTCAACAAGCGATTGACTAGAGGACGCGATCGATGAACGTCAACGATAAAAATTTGTGGGAAATTCTGTGGCAGTACGACCCTAATGCTTTAGTCGTAGTGGATACGGAGTTTAAAATTGCAGTAGTCAATCCGGCTTTTTGCAAAATGTTTGCAGTGGAAACATCGGAGGCGATCGGACGAGAGGCGATCGAGATTTTAGGCGAGATCGAAGACTTCAAAACCGTTTGGAAAACCCAAGACGTGATTCGCGGTAAAGAGCGAGAATACAGCGATCGCGGTTTGTACGTCAAGCAAGTCATTTTCCCGATTCAAGACCGGGAATTAATCGCCTGCATCATGGTCGATATTACCGAAGAACTCCAACGCAAAAAAGAAATGATCCGTTTCAAAACCGAAACTGTCGCCAAAGTCAACGAAGTGGTCGATAACCAGATGAAAGTTGCCCAAGAAATTGCCGGACTCCTCGGCGAAACGACCGCCGAAACCAAAGTCAGCCTGTTAAAAATCATCAAAATGATCGAACAGGAAAATGTTTGACCTGGATTCCGCTTTTCAAAACGATCGCATCCCATAGAAACATCTTTAATCAAAAAAATGGATAACTTTTTTGATATCGCCCAATTCAGTTTAAACAAAAAAGGAGAAGAACTCTGCGGCGATCGCATTCAATATCGCAAAACCGCAGAGAAAACAACGATCGTCCTTTCCGACGGATTGGGGAGTGGCGTTAAAGCAAACATTCTCGCCAGTTTGACGACTGAAATCTTAATTAACATGCTGAACGCCGACGTTCCGTTAGAAGAAGTCATCAAAACCGTCATCGGAACCTTACCGATCTGTCAAGTCAGAAAAATTGCTTACGCTACCTTCACGATTATTCAAATCGAGCATAACACTGATAACTTTAAAGTCATTAACTTTGACAATCCCCCAGTTTTTTATTTTAAAAAAGGCAAATTAATTCAACTCGAAAGTAAAACGGAGAAGATCTTAGATAAAAAGATCGCGATCGCCGAAGGAACCGTCGAACGCGGTGACTTTCTCGGGGCGATTAGCGACGGCGTCCTCTACGCCGGATTGGGGGTCGCTTTAAATTTTGGGTGGGGATGGGATAACATTGCTAAATACCTACAAAACTTATTTTTCAACCAAACCCATACGGCGCGCAATATCGTGCAGAAAGTCATTGGTGAAACCAACCGTCTCTACGGTGGAAAAATTGGGGACGATGCCAGTTTTGTAGGCTTGTACGTCCGCCAACGCAATCCTTTGATTATTTTTACCGGACCGCCCTTAGAGAAAAGTAAAGATCGCGACTACGTCGAGCAGTTTCTGAACTTTGAAGGTCGCAAAGTGGTCTGTGGAGGAACCACGGGAAACATCGTGGCTAAATATTTGGGAGAAACGGTAGAAATGGATATTTCGACGATGAGAAAAGATCTGCCACCCATCGGTAAATTAACTCCACTGAATTTAGTGACCGAAGGAATTTTAACGATTTCGACCGCATCGCAAATTTTAAAGAAATGTCAGTGCGATCTCGATCGCCTTCCCGGGGACAATAATGGGGCGGTGATGTTAGCCCGAGAAATTTTAGAAGCAGACTCGATCTTCTTTTTAGTCGGGCAGAAAATCAATGAATTTTATCAAAATCCTTTACTTCCTAAAAATATTTCGATTCGCAAGAACTTAATTGAAGAATTAGTACAGTATTTACGCGAAAAGCAGAAAGAAGTGAGTATTGAATACTGTTAACAGGCGATCGCCCTTTCCCCATTCCTAGATTTTCGCCACCCCGGCGCCTGTTGACCGTCGAGACAATGGTTCCCAATTTTTTTCGGAGTCCGATCGCTCTAAGTCTTTTCTAACGGGGATTTCAAGGGTTTTTGGCGATTCCCACTCACCGATAAGGGTCGCGCTGAAATCGCGATCGCTCTCCTTTAAGTTTTTAATTTTTTAAATTTTGATATCTTTTCTTAAACAAAATGAAAGAGAATGAACGTCAAAAAACTGAGCGATCCATCTGAGTTTTTCGATCGCCTCTCCGGTCGTCAACTCGGCGGCGATCGCCCGACAAAATTTTATTTTTTGTTAATTTTTAAGATTGGAAAAATGAGATTTATTTATATGAACTTTTGTATCTCGCCTCAACCTTCATAAGCATTTCTGCTATAGTAAAGGGGAAAATTTGAAAGGGGTTTACAGTTAACGGAAACGAACCGCCTTTCATGCTCGAAAGCAACACCTATCACCCAATAAACAATGGATACGACTAAATATTTTGAAGAGTACCAAAACCAGTTGCGCGACTGGCAGAAAAAATTCTTTGACGCCTGGATGGAATCCCTCCCGACGGGAACCGACGGCTTCAAATTCCCGGAAAACATGGATCGCACGATCGAAACTCAGGAACAACTCGTCAACAACTACCTGAAAGCTCAAGAAACCGCTACTAAAATCGCCCTCGAATCCCAAAAACAATTTTGGGATGGATATTTCAAATTAATGCGTAAAGTTCCCACGTTTTCGGAATAGAAACCCGGTGAACTCCCCGACGAACATAGATGATATGAACCTATCGAAATTAACCCTCAACGCGATCGCCGTTGAGGGTTTCCTTTTGAATGACGGGTTCAATGAATGAAATCGACTATTCGCTACGAGCGGTTAACCAATCTACGATCGTAGGGGGTAAATCCCGTTGTACCTTCCCACTAACATACATGCCGATATGTCCCACGGGGAAAGAATGAACCGTATAATCGTCAGTGCCGACATACTTTTCGAGCGCCAAAGACGACTCCGGCGGAACTAAATGATCCTTCTCGGCATATAGGTTCAAAATCGGCATTTTCAGGTTATTTAAGTTCACCTTGCCCTCGCCGATCTCGATCTCCCCTTTAATCAGTTTGTTTTGCTGGTAAAACTCTTTAAGAAACTGTCGGTAAGCTTCTCCCGCTTGGTCCGGACTGTCGAAAATCCACTTCTCCATCCGCAAGAAGTTGAGAACCTTATCTTCGCTGCCCGCAATTTCGGGAAAATCGAGGTATTTTTGAATTCCGAGTTGCCGGGGTTTGAGCATTAAAAACTCTAAATTGAGAAAATCCCCCGGAATATTGCCCAACGCCTCCACCATCAAATCGATATCGAGGGCCTCGGAGCCCAGGCTACATCCTCCCCGCATGTTGAGCAAGGCTTTGGGCATGTAAAAATCAACCGGAGCGACCATCACGATCAAGTTTTTGACTTTCTCCGGATACAGGGAACTGTAACAGAGACTGAAAGTGCCTCCCTGACAGATCCCCAACAGGTTAATTTTGTCCAACTCGTGTTTCTGGCGAATGGCATCGACGCAGTTATTGATATAACCGTTAATATAATCGTCGAGGGTCAACCAGCGATCGGCACGGGTGGGATAGCCCCAGTCGATCAAATAAACATCCAAGCCTAACTTGAGTAAATTGGCGACTAAAGAACGATTTTCCTGCAAATCGACCATAAAGGGGCGATTGACTAGAGCGTAGACAATCAGGACGGGGATACCCAGGGGTTTTTCCACCGCAGGCTGAAAGCGGTACAAGACGACCTTGTCTTCTTTGTAGACCACTTCTTTTGGCGTCACGCCAATTTCGATATCTTCTTCGCGCAAGCTACTTAAGTTTTCGATGCCTTTGAGCAGTTTTTTGGTGAGTTCGGCATACTCGTGGGTGGCATCTTCCAAGCGCATTTGCGTCAAAAATGGCAGCATAACTCTCGCTACTCCGTGCAGTAATTGCCAACATGGTTTCGGGATACCGCGCTGAGGGAAGGGTGGATGAGGAGCTTTGGGGCGATCTTGGGCGGGGGGCGATCGCCCAAAGCTCCCCCTCCGAGTGCGGCTAGGGTTCGGGTTGCTCCCGACTCTCGGATTTCGCCAAGGCTTTTTTGAGCTGCTTGACTTCCTTGCGCAGTTCGTAGATGCTCTTGTGGATTTCATCGACTTCACTGCGCAGTGGCACGTTCATCGTTTTTAAAGACAGTTCCATCAGCTCTTGCTGTTGGATGCGGTAGGTATTGAGGGCGTTGAGGAATTTGCCGCGAATTTTGAGATTGTCCTCGCGACAGAAGGCTTCTTCAAACACGCCATCGGAAACCTGACTCCACAGAAGTTGAAACTGCCGCCAGTCTTCGACCTTTTCGCCTTGTTCAGCTAAAGACACCAATTCCTTCATTAAGACTTCAAAGGAGCGCACTTGGATGTCTGCGAGGACGAGCTGGTAGTTGATACTCGCTTTATACAGTTCGGTCCACGCATCGAAACCGGAGACGAGTTTGCCGTTAAATTCGCGGGTCGGGCCGAGAACGGGACTCTTCATCAAGCTGCCGAAGCTTTCCTCGTACAGGAGATTCCAGTAGAGGTTGTTGAGTTCGATCGAGGCGGAAGGGTTCCCCGTGACCGCTTTACCCATCGTACCGAGGGATAAGCCCAACGGATCGAACCAAAGTTGGCTGAACTTTTGCATCTCGCGGATGTAAAGCTGCCACAATTCGGCGATATCTTTGTTGGCGTTGAGGCTGCCCTCGGAAAAACTGGCCAACTGGTCGCGCATTTGTTCGGCATACTGGTTTAAGGTTTGCTGCCAGTTGCCCCCGGATGCGACTTGGGGAAAAATATCTTTCCAGGCATCGACGGAGAGTTTGAGAAAACGCACGTACACGTCCTGATTTTCTGCAACTCTCTCGGTGAATTTGTTCAATTCGGCTTTAGAGTCGGACAGGGGTTGTCCGGAAGGGATCGAACCGACCAACTCGAACCAGCTTTGCCACATCTTCGTCCCGGTCTCGGACCAGGTGTTGACGAGCTCGGTGGCTACGTCACTCCAGTGAGTTTTTTCTTTATCCATCTTGATTGCCTCAATTCTGTTTGGCGCATTGCGAATTACGAATCGAGTTTAGGTATGATGGGCTCCGTTGACGCGCAGGACTTCTCCAGAAACGTAGCTGCTGGCGACTGGAGAGAGGAGGTAGGCCACGGCCCAGGCGATATCTTCCGGTTCGCCGAAGCGACGGAAGGGGATTTCGGCGGTGATTTTGTCTTTGACTTTGTCGGGGAGAAATTTGGTCATTTCGGTGTTGATGAAGCCGGGGGCGATCGCGTTGGCCCGAACCCCATAACGGGCGGCTTCGCGGGCGAGGGATTTGATTAAACCGATGACGGCGGCTTTGGTGGCGGCGTAGTTGGTTTGTCCGGCGTTGCCGCGATCGCCCGAAATCGAACTGATGCCGACGATTGCCCCGGCGCCGCGATCGTACATCCCTTGAACGAACGGTTTGATCGTATGGTTGACCCCTTTGAGGTTGACGTTAATCACCGCATCCCAGTCGGCGTCAGTCAGTTTATTGAAGAAGTTATCCCGAGTAATCCCCGCATTGGCGACCACGCCGTAAACTGGGCCTAATTTCTCTTCAATTTCTCGAGCGGCGGCTTCCATCGACCCTAAATCGGTCACGTCCGCTTTGACGGCTAAGGCGCCACTGTCGGAGTCGTCAATTTCGATAT
The DNA here is from genome assembly GCF_012295525.1 of Oxynema aestuarii AP17. GTDB lineage: Bacteria > Cyanobacteriota > Cyanobacteriia > Cyanobacteriales > Laspinemataceae > Oxynema > Oxynema aestuarii. Next base: position 3,142,627 of record NZ_CP051167.1, read on the forward strand.
CCGTATAAGCGACTTTAGCGCCTAACTCGGTTAACAAGGTGACGATCGCTTTCCCGATGCCGCGATTGCCACCCGTGACCACAATGACTTTATCTTCTAATCCTAGAGAGACCATAATTGTTACTGTCCTTAAATTTCTGGATCGAACCGGGGGCATCGCGTCGCGACGCTCCCGGTCGGTTGTCGGGCTACACTCGTTCTAAGGCGATCGCCGTTCCTCCCCCGGTACCGTGGCACAAGGCGGCCAGTCCTCGGCTGCTATCCCGTTCTTGCAAGGCATTGAGCAAGGTGACGACAACCCGCGCCCCAGACGCCCCGATCGGGTGTCCGAGGGCGATCGCCCCACCGTGAACGTTGAGTCGATCGTGAGACACGCCGAGCATCTTGTTAAACAGCAAGTTACTCACGGCAAACGCCTCGTTATTCTCAAACAAGTCGAAATCGGAAACCTCCATCTCCAGTTTCGCCAGCAGCTTCTTGCTCGCATGGATGGGAACTTCCGGGAAACGCCAACTCTCCCCTCCCGCAAAACTGCCGCCCAACACTTTCGCCAGGGGTTTGAGTCCGTGGCGTTCCACCGCCGCCGCACTGGCGACCACCAACGCCGCCGCCCCATCGCTGATCTGACTGCAATTGCCCGCCGTCAATACTCCATCCGCTTTAAACGCCGGACGTAACTTACTCAAACTCTCGGCAGTCGTCCCGGCGCGAATGCCTTCGTCGGTATCGATCTGCTGGGTTTCCTTTTTCACCCGTACCGCGATCGGCACAATTTCTTTTTTGAAAATGCCGCTTTCGGTCGCTTCCGCAGCCCGTTGTTGGGAATAGGCGGCCACTTCGTCTAACGCTTGGCGGCTAAAACCGTGCTCGGCAGCGAGTCGCTCGGTTTGCTCGCCCATCCCCTCACCTGTGGTCGAATCCGTGAGACCGTCGTGAATGAGTAAATCTGTGAGCGGTTCTGGCGCGCCCAACAGGGTTTTATAGCCCCACCGCGCTCGCGCCGAGAGGAAAAAGCCCGCTTGGGACATCGATTCCATACCCCCCGCCAGAACTAAATCTGCTTCTCCAGCACGAATCGCCGTCACGGCGTTGGTCAGGGCGATCATCCCCGAGGAGCAAACCATATCCACTGCATACCCGTCCACCGTTGGGGGAATGCCCGCTTTTAACGCCGCCTGACGGGGTAATAACTGTCCGTGTCCTCCCCGTAAGACATTCCCTAAAATATAAAGGTCGAGGGCATCTCCGGAAATTCCAGCTCGCTCTAGCGCGGCGGCGATCGCGTGAGTTCCGAGTTCGACGGGAGACAGAGCGGATAGAACGCCTCCAAAACGACCGAGGGGGGTCCGTACTGCCGAAACAATATAGGCTTCCTGCATAAATAATCCTGATTGAAAAACGATACAAACTTAGAAGAATACGAAGTTAGCCACAAGGAAAAACGAGAGGGGATCTGCGAACAAAGACCCTCTTCGGGAAACAAATTCATTCGCGATCGAGGTCGCTATCGAAATACAAATCTTCGATTGAGTGCATGAGTTAAGCGATCGCAGATCGACCAAAAAAAACATCGTCGTTGTTTCTCGTCCTCGTCCACTTCCGGCAGCAAAATTCGCCGCCTTTTCTCTTAGAAAAATTGAGTAAACTTGGCTTCATTCGCTCTAGCTCGATCCCAGTCTGATGGGATGCACTGACTGTCTGAACTGGGTGGAAGTCCCTTACGACTTTTCCCTGTGTTTTTCCCCGTGACTCTTGACGAGACTTGCACTAGCTACATATTTATGATTTTTCTTGTTTTTCTACGTCCAGACACTCGGTAGGTCGTAGATCTTCAGGCAGGTTACCCGCCTTTAATGCGATCGGGAAATCTCCTTGTTAGGGTTGACCGAGGAATCGCTCGTGAAGCGGTTAGTTGCGAACTCACCCATACAGCTTTCTTTTTATCCGGGATATGGCTTTGACATTTCTGCTACTCCCCGATTGACGACTTAGGTAGCTTCCCCTCCTCAGACTGGAGTGGGAAAAGGAAGTCGCCGAGGGGAAAGACCGCCATTCCACGGTCAGATCCGATCGCCGGGATAAGGCTTGAGTCTCTTCCTTCCGACTTCACTGGGATAATTGTCCCTCCGTTTGCTCTTTAAGAGGGGTGTTCTTTATCTTTTTTTTAGAGATACCGTTTCTGAAAAGATGACGGAATCCCTGGAAAGATCTGTATATATTTCCGCCTTCTGTCCCTAGCTCGGATTCGGCGCATCGTTGATGACAGGAAATCTTGCAAATGCGGACAAAATCTGGTGCTTATGGAAAATCGAACCTTTTCAAGTCCTCTACTACAGAAATCTAAATCCTTTACGCTGCTTAACAAAAAATTCAAGATTCGTGGCGGCGATCGCCCCCGCTCAACCCCTATCGCAGCCTGGGGGGAATACCCCTTCGAGGGAAGTTTCAAAAATGAGAACAATAAATTTTAAGTCTAAAAATCTTATAAAAATGTAAAATAATCACCCTAAAAAGATAGGGAGTTTGATAAATTAAAACTGAAATCGACCATAACTTTCAAATAGGTAGACGACCTAGAAACAGGTCGATCTTAAAAATGTGAAAATTCGATCGCTCCGTTCTCAAGTTTCCGTTCTCAAGTTAAAGTGTCCCCCATGCAAATTTCGATCGTCGGTTACGGTAATACTTTGCGCGGTGATGACGGCGTAGGACAAAAAATCGCACAAATTATCGAATCGTGGAACCTACCCGACGTGCGATCGCTGGCTCTCCACCAATTAACCCCCGAACTCGCCGAAGAATTAGCCCGGGTAGACTTAGCTGTGTTTGTCGATGCCTATCCGGCACAAAACAACACGGAGCGTGTCAAGGTTGCGGAGATCGCCCCCGGGGGCGATCGGGTCAACTCCCCGAGTTTAGGGCATACCGGGGATCCGCGTTGGATCTTGGGACTGGCCCAAACCCTTTACGGATCCTGTCCCGAAGCCTGGTGGATTCTCGTTCCGGGATGGGATTTCAATTTTGGCGATCGCCTCTGTGAGAACTGCGATCGCGCCGCCACCGAAGCCATCCACATCATCGAAACCCTGCTCCGCGATCGGGAGGACAACTCATGCACGAAGTCAGTTTGATGGAACAAACCCTCCACATTGCCATCGAGAACGCCCGCCAACACGGATCGAATAAAATCGATCGCCTCAAAATGCGTCTCGGTGAAATGTCGGGAGTCGTTCCCGAAGCCCTCCAATTCGCCTTCGACGCCCTCAAAGAAGGGACGATCGCCGCCGAAGCCATTCTCGAAATCGAAACCGTTCCCGTTATTTGCTACTGTCACCGTTGTCAAACATCATTTCATCCCGCCCATCTCTTTTACGAATGTCCCGATTGTGGAGAACTCAGTCGCGACACGCAATCGGGACGAGAGATAGAGCTAACCTCATTGGAACTGTCGGAGCAATAATCAAAACCTAATGAAAATTTAACCCAATCTCGCGTCTAGACCTTTTAAGATCGAGGAAGCTAGGCGATCGCTGGTTTCTATGCAATCGGTTGCAATATTGCGGCGATAACGGCTCTCATCTTTCATTCAATTGACGACTCCATCGATCGCTTTTTAACGGCTTTCCATTTCCATTCAAGGGGATTAATTATGTGTAACAACTGCGGATGCAATGTCGTGGGCGACGTCAAAATTCACGCCCACCCCCACGAACACGCCCACCCTCACGAACACGTTCACCCCCACGAACACGCCCACCCCCACGAACACGTTCACCCCCACGAACACGCCCACCCCCACGAACACGCCCACCCCGATCGGCACTCCCACCCTCACCCTTCCTCCCCACAGGAAGGGCGAACTGTAGAAATCGCCAGATCGATCCTCGATCGCAACGATCGCCTCGCCCAGCGCAATCGGGAGCATTTCTCCGAAAAAGGTCTGCTCGTCCTCAACGTAATGTCCTCCCCCGGTTCCGGTAAAACCGCGTTCCTCCAACGCACGATCGCCGATCTCGCCGATCGCCTGTCCGTGGGGGCGATCGTCGGCGATCTCGAAACCGACAACGACGCCCGACGCCTGAGACAAAACGGCGCGCCCGTCATTCAAATTACCACCGGGACCGTCTGTCACCTCGAAGCCAAAATGGTGTTTGACGCCGCCCGACAACTCGATCTCGACGCCCTCGATCTCCTGGCGATCGAAAACGTCGGTAACCTCGTTTGTCCGACCGCCTACGACCTCGGCGAAGACCTGCGCGTCATTCTCTTATCGGTGACCGAAGGTGAGGACAAACCCCTCAAATACCCCTCGGCATTCAAAGCGGCCCACGTGGCGATCGTCAATAAAATTGACATTGCCGAAGCGGTAGGCTTCGATCGCGAAATCGCTTTAAACAATATTCGTAAAATTGCCCCCCAAGCCACCATTTTTGAAACCTCCGCCCGCACGGGAACAGGAATGGAGGCTTGGTACGAATATCTGGACAAATTTTACCAGCAAAAAACTCAGGATCTCAAGCAGGTAACCGTGTAAAAGATAAACGATCGCCTTTGGTAAACTTATCCCGTCAATTTCCAACTCACTCTTCTCTTTGTAGGGTAGCCATACCTCTGAGGGAAATCAAAACCAAACGAGATCTAAAGCTTCGATCCGAGTCAAGAGAAAACTATTATTTTCAATCTCGACAACGCGATCGATGGGCAGCAGAATGACAATTTTAAAGGCCAAAAAATAAGCCAAATTCCCCCTTTTCGAGCCGAACGTCCCTCTAGTTGTTCTACTAGGGTACTCCGAGGAAGGGGGAACGCGATCGCGCTCTTTGCCCGAGCGACAATCCGAGGCTCAGCTCAATGGTTTTATACCGAGGAAGAAGCAATTATGATTAAGACGCTACAATTTACGACCGATCCGGCCTATGACATTTTAAGGTCGGAACGAGAATCGCTCAGGACGATCTTTGCCCCGCAAAGCGTCGCCTTAATCGGCGCGACCGAAAAAGAAGGAAGCGTCGGTCGGATCCTCTTGTGGAACCTAATCCGTCATCCGTTTGGGGGTATCATTTACCCAATCAACCCCAAACGTCACAGCGTGCTGGGCATTCCAGCCCATCCCAACATCGCCGCCGTTCCCGAAACCGTCGATCTGGCGATCGTCGCCACTCCGGCGCGCACGGTTCCCGGCATCATCAAAGAATGTGTGGACGCGGGGGTTAAAAGTGCGATTATTGTTTCTGCCGGATTTAAAGAAATCGGCAAAGAAGGGGTCGAACTCGAACGGCAAATTATGGCAACGGCCCAAGGCAAAATGCGGATTATCGGGCCGAACTGCCTCGGCGTGATGAGTCCGAATAGCGGCCTCAATGCCACCTTTGCCAGTACGATGGCGCGAGCGGGAAACGTCGGCTTTATCAGTCAAAGCGGCGCCTTTTGTACCGCCGTCCTCGACTGGAGTTTCTCGGAAAACGTCGGTTTTAGCGCCTTCGTTTCCGTCGGCTCCATGATCGATGTCGATTGGGGCGACCTAATTTATTATCTCGGCGACGACCCGCGCACGGAAAGTATCGTCATCTATATGGAATCGGTGGGCAACGCGCGATCGTTCCTGTCGGCAGCCCGCGAAGTCGCCCTCACCAAACCGATCGTCGTCATTAAAGCGGGAGAAAGTGAAGAAGCCGCCCAAGCCTGCGCCTCTCACACGGGATCGCTCACCGGGAGCGATGAAGTGCTAGACGCGGCATTTCGGCGTTGCGGGGTCTTGCGGGTCAAGCATATTTCCGAACTGTTCGACATGGCGGAAATGTTGGCGAAACAGCCCCGACTCCCCAAAGAACCGCACTTGTGCATTATTACCAACGCCGGAGGGCCGGGAGTCTTAGCCACGGATGCCTTAATCGCGACCGGAGGGGAACTGGCGCATCTGTCCCAGGAAACCACGGACAAACTCAACGCCTTTCTGCCGAAGCACTGGAGTCACGGCAACCCCATCGATATTTTGGGAGATGCCAATCCCGAACGCTACAGTAAAACCTTGCAACTGGCGATCGACGATCCCAATAGCGAGGGCTTGTTGGTGATTTTAACCCCGCAAGCGATGAGCAATCCGACGCAAACCGCAGAAGAGTTAAAACATTACGGCAATAACACCAACAAAACCGTGTTAGCCAGTTGGATGGGAGGTCCCGAAATTGCCACTGGGGAAGCGATCCTCAACCGCGCCAATATCCCTACCTACCGTTATCCCGACGCGGCAGCACGGGTGTTTAACTTAATGTGGCGCTACAGTTACAACTTGCGCGGTATCTACGAAACGCCGACATTAGCCTTTGATTGGGAAGATGGCAAACCCGATCGCGAGGTGGCGCGCAACATTATTAATAGTGTTCGCGAATCGGGACGGACGATGCTCTCGGAAATGGAATCGAAGCAAATTCTCGCCGCTTACGGTATTCCCATCGTTCAGACCTGCATCGCCGAAAGTGAAGACCACGCCGTTTCCTGTGCCGATTCGATCGGCTATCCCGTCGTCGTCAAGCTCCTCTCGAAAACGATTACCCACAAAACCGATGTCGGCGGGGTTCAGTTGAATCTCACCGATGCGGAAGCGGTTCGCTGGGCTTACCGTCACATTTTAGAGTCGGTTCGCGAAAAAGTAGGCGAGGAACATTTTCTCGGGGTCACGGTTCAACCGATGATCGACCTCAATGGAGGTTACGAGTTAATTATTGGCAGTAGCATCGACCCTCAGTTCGGCCCGACGATTTTGTTTGGATCGGGGGGACAGTTGGTGGAGGTGTTTAAAGATCGCTCGATCGCCTTACCGCCGCTCAATTCCACCCTCAGCCGTCGGTTGATGGAACAAACTCTGATTTACAAAGCCCTCAAAGGGGTGCGAGGACGCAAAGCGGTCGATCTCGAAGCCCTAGAGCAGATCTTGGTGCGTTTCAGCCTGTTGGCGATCGAACAACCCTGGATTAAGGAAATGGATATCAATCCCTTACTCGCTTCGAGCGATCGCCTCCTGGCGTTAGACGCCCGCGTAGTCCTCCATCCTCCGGAAACTCCCGAGGATCGACTGCCGAAAACGGCGATCCGTCCTTATCCGCAGGAATACGTCAGTTCTTGGATGATGGGAGGGTCTACTAACATTACCGTACGCCCGATTCGTCCGGAAGACGAACCTGCGGTGGTTCAGTTTCATAAAACCTTGTCGGAACAAAGCGTGTACCTGCGCTATTTCAGCATTATGAAACTGAGTCGGCGCATCGCTCACGAACGGCTCACGCGCATCTGTTTTATCGATTACGATCGCGAAATCGCCCTGGTCGCCGACTACAAAAACCCGGAAACCCAAAAACGCGAAATCATCGCCCTCGCCCGGTTGACGAAACTGCACGGGCTTCCCGAAGCGGAATTTGCCATGCTCGTCAGCGATCCTTACCAGCGCCGGGGACTCGGAACCGAACTGCTCCAACGTTTGATTCAATGGGGTCGCGAGGAAAAATTACAGCGGATCAACGCCGAAATTCTCTCGGAAAACCGAGCCATGCAACGGGTTTGTGAAAAAGTTGGCTTCAAGCTCAAACGCGCTCCGGATCTGGTTAAAGCCTATATCGAATTGTAAATCTCGTGGGCGGGGTTTGGGGATGCTTCGATCTTTCCAAACCTGCTAGGAAATTTCCTCTCTGTTGCTCAAAAATCTCAGCGATCGACTTGGTGAGGTGGTGATTGTAACTGGATTGTTTCCCGACCCGAACGCTCTAGTTTGAGGCGATCGAGCAGTTGTAATAACTCCCGATTCAGTTGGGCATATCCGCGATCGTTGACGTGTAATTCGTCTTTACGATAGTCGGCAAACATCAACCCGCGATCGTCGGCAAACACTGTAAAGGTATCGAAAACAACTACGTTTTCCCCGGCTAATGTTTTAATGTAGTCGTTGACTTCGATCGTGGCTTTCTCGATCTCGTCGGACCAAAAGGGTTGGCGTTGCAGGGGGACTGGACCGACGGGGAAAATGGTCGTCACGATCGCCACGGCTCCTAACTCCCGGGAGGCTTCTACCAATGCTGTAAGATGCTCGCGCAAATTGGTAACGATCGACTCGCGGCGCTCGGGAAATAAGGCGATCGTTTTGAGGTCGTTAATTCCGACTTGAATAATGACGATCTCCGGTTCGAGCGATCGCACGTGTTTCTCGAATCTTCCCAGGGTTTGAATCGAGGTTTGCGAGCCAATGCCACGATTGATAAATTGGTAGCGATTGTTGTCGGGAACTACCCAATCGGCGGCGCGAGAATCTCCGAAAAGGACGACTCGAAGTTTTTCGGAATTTTCAGTTGTTTGGCGATCGTCTCGATATCGATCGATCCCATAAGGATCTAATCGGGTTTGATTGAGTTCTAAATAATATTTGCTGGCTCGATTGTAAAGGAGAATGTTGAGACCGATCGATGCGGCTAACAGGAGAGAGAGAAGGGCGATCGCACCGAGCCAAAATTTATTCAATGACATGTGATTCTCTACCTTATTCCCAACTATCAAAAATAGTCGATTCGGGAGAGATTTACCCCATCCGATCCCCTCGTGACCTGTCATTGGCGTTTGAGTGGGGTATCGACCAATCCCTTTATAACCAACGCGATCGCGAACGGCAATAGATTCGCGGTGATTCAGGATCGCCCCATGCTTTTGAATTGCTCTGGAGATAAAGGCTTCAATCTCGGCAAGGTTTAACGGTAAAGCCGGAATTATCCCTAATTTCGACATGACAGGAGGCTTCGATTTCGGCGCGATCGCCCCCGCGATTGTTGGCGATCGTATTATTACTGCCTCCCGCACTGGCTTGCACGAAAATATTGCCGTTGATACGATTATTTTCAACGCGCACGTCGTGCATTTGGTGCGGGGCATTATTCGTATCTGCGTTAATGTAAATTAACGCGGTGTTGGTGACATTAGAAAGTAATTCATTTTCAGAAACAACAACATTTTTAATATCGGGGACTTTATAAAATCCGATATAAGAATTTCCCCGATTATTGGTAATTTTTGCGCCGTTTACTTGGCTGCCGCCACAGCATTCTTGAATAAGGATTCCTTCGCCATCTACACTCAAATAGTCGGAATCCATAATCCGATGTCGGTACACTTGGTAATCGTTTCCTTCTACGGTTACGTCCCATCCAGACCAATCGATGGCCCGATTTTCTAAGGTGACCGCTCCCGTCGGTTGTTTGAGTCCGGTGGGATGAGTCCACCATTGTTTGTTTGGGCGATCGCGAATAATATTATTGCTAATTTTTAATCCTTTTCCCGAGGCGTGAATGGCGACGCGCATGGTGTGGTAAACCCAGTTATCGCGAATTTCAATGCCTTCGCGAAACAGTCCCGGTTCGCTGTCGGGATCGGCATTGAGTTGGAAGCCGCCGGGTTTGGAGCGATTGACGGCAATTCCATAATGATTGGCGTAGTCGAAGGGAACGCGATCGCCTTCGGAATAGGTAATAATTTCGTCGCCTTTGACAGATTTGAGAGTGTAGCCCGGTTGTTCGTAAGTATCGGTAATGGCATCGTTGAGCCGATTGTTCGCGATTAAAACATTTTCAAAGGCGTTAATTTTAATATTGGTGGCAAAGCGATCGCTGTAGCGCATCCAGGGGGCTTGAAAGGATAAATCCGGGACGTTGGGATCCGGACGCGCGACGTTATTGCTGCGAATACCAAAAATGACGATATTTTTATTTTGAGCGCGACTGACATCGGTTCCGAGCAAAATGGCGGCTCGATTGATATCTAAATTGACTAAACCGAGATTGGAATCGCGATCGCCGTTTTCGGTCGTAATTGTTTTAAAAGCGGTTTCGTTAGGGGTTCCGTTCCCGGAAAGTTGCGGTTTGTATTCGGGAAAAACTAATTTTGATGGTGGCGCGTAGCGATCGGATCCGGCGTCGGTTGTCCCTGGGGTGGCCCCGCGCAAAACGACCCCATCTTTCAACTCTAAATTGTCAGAAAACTCGTAAATTCCCGGGGGAAAATAGACGACGCCGCCCCCCCGACGGGCGGCGGTATCCCGGGCTGCATTGAAGCGGGCGATCGCACTATTGCCCTCGAAATCTTGCACGTTATAAACGCAGTTCCAGGGAATTTGTGCCGTCCAGGGATAGGCTCGTTCGCCGTAGGCGCCCGCGATCGGATTGTCCGTCGGTCCGCCACTGGGGGTGGCGCAATCGGAGACGGAAACGACGGCGGTCGAAGATGACTGAACCGGGGACGGGCGATCGCTGGCGGGTTGAATCGCCAACGTGGTAAAAATATACACTGCCGCGATCGTGCTGAGGAAAAAACCGAATAACGATAGCACCTGTAACGGTTTTCTCCACTGCCGCAACCACGCTTTAAATCGGGCATTCATGGTAGATGAGGGAAAGACTCGACCTCTATTGTACGATCGCCGATCCGAGCGCCTACCGAACCCCTCCGGCAACCCAAACCCTCCCTAACTCTTGAAACTTCCAAAAATCCCAAAAATCCCAAAAATACTGATGTAGAGACGCACCACGGCACGCCTCTACACGATCCTCCACATCCAAGTAGATGGGGTGTTATCGAGGGAGAATACAAGGGATCGGCGCCCCCTCAACCCATTCCGTGATTGGTTCGCAATGTGGTGGCTTTCGTATTCGAGGAAAGGGGGTGTTGACCGTTGACATACTGCTGCCACAATTTGGCTAAATCTCTAGCTTTGGCTTGCCAATCTGGGTTGACTTGATACATTCGCCTCGGTCTTCCCCGCCCTTCTACCTTTTTCCAGTATCCCCTGATGGTATTTTCCGTTTCGAGGAACTTGAGCGCGCTGTAGAGAACGGTATCGGAAAGCCGATAGTTGGAATAGTCGCGCTCCAACCGTTGAATCAGTTCGGTCCCGTAAGAATCTTCCTCTAATAAGACCCACAAGACATAACAAACGGTTAGTTCCTTGTTCAAGTAAATGGGTGGGGGATTTTGAAAAAACTGATAGATATCTTCAAATTTCATCTGATTTACCCGCTAAATACCCCATCAAATCCCGATCGCGATCGGAGTGGTCGCGATCGTAACCGAATGATTTCGGTCGGTCGAAACTCCATCTTTGGGAATGGCTTTTTGGGAATTCGTCCTCAATTGAGTGCTAGAATGACGCGAATTTTTTTCCATTTTGGCCTTGGCAAAATAAAAGGTGAACCGTGCTGAATCAAAAACTGAAGTGCTAGCAAAATCAAGATTGTTCCCCACCGATTCGCGATCGTCAGGAGGAGGTTAGCCGTTTTCCCCGACGGTCACAGGAGCATGGCGATCGGGCCGAACGCGATCGCGTTCTGACCCTAGCTAAAACTCAAAAAAATACACGGGAGAATCGTCTCCATTGAGACGATGTTTAGATTTAATCGGCTTGGGGTCATCATTCGCCTGAAATTACTGCGATTCAGCTTTGCCGATGCACCCTCCTCAACCGGGCTGACTGGCTAAAAAGAACCGATTCCAAGAGTCGGTGTCAGCCCACTGATAGAAGACCCTAATCTAAGTAGATCGCGGCGATCGAGTCGTTCACTGAAGAGCGCTCGGACAGCCAATTCCAACTTCTAAGTCGCTTCAATGAAACCAAGAATCGATACTCAAGCATACCGTTTTAAGGTTTAAAAATACAATTGAGCTTTACCGGAATCCCCATCAAAACTCAACGCATTGGTTGACCCAGACATCGAACACAATTGAAAGGAGGGGCATTGCTGCCACAAATAAGACCTTTTCGGCTGGCTAAAACCGCCGTTGCCAACGTTGGCAACTCGGTTGGTTTGGCACAATCGTTCACGTGGATTCCTCTCAATTGATGATGGGAGCTTCATTACTCACACCCATACTGTCCATAAAAAACAGTGGCTGTGTAGCAGGTGGATTCTCCCGACGGCGACGCCAGGACAAAAGCACGAAGCTTTTGCCGAGAAACGATACCCGATCCTCTTGTCCGATCCCTGAGATGGCAATCAGAACGAAGAATGACAAGAGAACGCGAGGCACACCCCGAGATGGTCAGCTCCTTACCCCTAGTACCAGAAGTGCAAGGCAATATCAGGATAGAAGCCATTCTCGGGCGTCTCTAACCCGATCGCAATGCAACGGGCGATCGCCGCGAAACTCCCCGTGTCAACCGAATGAATCCCGAGTAGATGCTTCTCGGGAAAGCGACGGTACAATAGGCTGAAATGTTCTCAATTGTCCGAGGTTTGAGACGGGCGATCGCCTCCACCTCGTAACGAATACTTGTCGATCGCGTGGCGATCGCGACCTCCCCTTCGAGGCGATCGAGGACGGTTATCGTTTAGCATAGAAACAGTGCGATCTGCCGCACCCCTTGCCCTTAAGTCCACCGAGCATATGCCCGATAACTCCGACCTCCCCGCACTGCCACCCACCGTTCGACGAGTCATTCCGGCCCTGCGTCGTGTCGGCTGGATTAGCTTTTGGGTGCAACTCGTTCTAGCTGTCGTCGCCGGACTGATTTTCTTATTTTCAATTCCCCTCGCCATTCCCCGGGACAGTCCAACCACCGTGACGCGCAATCCCGGCGCCGGACCGGGAACCTTTTTCGCCGTCTTAGGATTAGTCGCCCTCGGAATTAGCATTTATTGGGCCTTCCGCTATACCCGCCTCGCCAAACAACTCGAAGCGACCAATCCCAACTTACGCCCCAAAAAAGCCGATACGGTCAAACTGATCCGACGCGGTTTGATGGTTAATTTAGTCGGTATGCTCTTAGCTCTCTTAGGAGCCGAAGCCATTAACGGCACCCTATTAGCTAAATCCCTCAGTTCTCAAGGAATTGTCTTCTCGGATCCGTCCGCTCTCAGCCGCTTCATCCAACCCCTAGATATCTTTTTGGTCTTGGGCAATACTCATACGATCGTCGCCCATTTCGCCGGATTGGTAACGGCTTTATGGTTACTCAATTGGATCGACCGTCAAACTCAAGCTTAATCCAAATGTAGCAAACTTGCGGCGCACTCGTCGGACCCGCGACGACGGAACGATCTCAACTGTTAATACAATTCGTATTTCAGCAGGGTACAAGGTAAAGAACCGTTGTAAAATGGAATCCGGCGCGATGTTCTCAGCCCGATGCGCTTGGTCAGCTCTTTATTTCCCGATAAAATATACGCCGTCCATCCCGTAAAACGCTGTTTTAAAATATCGCCGATTAATTGATAAAAATCTCCCAACTCTTCTGCATTGCCGAGGCGTTCGCCGTAAGGAGGATTGCAAATCAGCAGCCCGCGATCGCCCGGCGCTTCAATTTGGGCAAACTCTTGTTGCCGAAACTCGATTTGATGTCCCAAACCGCAATTTAAAGCATTGACTCGGGCTTCGGCGAGGACGGAACCATCACCGTCGGTGCCATAAATAGGGGCAGGTAATTCGCTGTTTTCGGCAGCTTCTGCTTCAGTTAATAACTGTTGCCACAATTCGTCATCGAAATCGGGGAAGTTCATCAAGGTAAAGCGATCGCGAAATAACCCCGGAGCGATATTTTTAGCTTTTAAAGCCGCTTCGATGGGCAACGTTCCCGACCCGCATAAAGGATCGAAAAAAGGCAAGTCTGGCGAATATTCCGCCATCTCTAAAATCGCCGCAGCCAGGCTTTCTTTTAATGGAGCTTTTCCCATGGCCGGATGATAGCCGCGACGGTGTAAACTGTTTCCCGTGGTGTCTAAACTGAGAACGGCCCGATCGCGGTTGACGTGAAGGTTGACGAGTAAATCGGGGTTTTCGGTATCGACATTCGAGCGCGCGCCGAAGTGGTCGCGTTGGCGATCGACGATCGCGTTTTTCACTTGCAAGGCGGTAAAGTGGGTGTGGTTGAGTTGTCGATTTTTTCCCGTCGCTTTCACGGCTAAAGTCTGCTCGGGAGTTAAGTACTTTTCCCACTCGATTTGAGCGATTTCTCGGTAAAGCATCCGTGCATCTTTACAGCGAAAATCGGCGATCGGCATCAGGACGCGAAAAATGGTTCTCGCCCATAAATTAACGCGATATAATAGAGCGCGATCGCCCGTAAAACGAACCCCTGTAAATTCGGGATTGACTGATTTTGCTCCTAACTTTTCTAACTCGGTCGCGGCGATCGCTTCTAACCCTCGGGCAACTGTTGCAAAATATTCTGGCATTTTAGATTTTAGATTTTTAGATCTTAGTAGGTTGGTAAGTCGAGCAAACCGCATGGTTATCAGGAGATTTTAAACGACTTTGCCTCGGGAATCAAAAAATTGACTATTTCGGTTTACAATAGGTCAGTCCTCTATCAAAAAACATGGTGAAACTTCCTCAAATAATCATGTTGCTCGGTTCCGGGGAACTCGGCAAAGAATTTATAATTGCCGCCCAACGTTTGGGAAATAGAACGATCGCCGTCGATCGCTACCCCGATGCTCCCGCAATGCAAGTTGCCGATGAATCCGAAGTGATTTCTATGCTGGATGGCGACGCTTTAGAGGCGATCGTACAGAAACACCAACCGGATATTATCGTACCAGAAATTGAAGCGATTAGAACGGAAAAACTCGCCGAATTTGAACGCCGAGGAATCAAAGTCATTCCTACGGCAAAAGCCACAAACTATACCATGAATCGCGATCGCATTCGCGAACTGGCAGCGACCCAATTGGGGCTGAGAACGGCTCGATATGGCTATGCAACGACCTTAGAAGAAACGATCGCCGTCTGCCAAAAAATTGGCTTTCCGAATGTGATTAAACCCGTGATGTCTTCTTCTGGAAAAGGCCAATCGATCGTCACCGACCCCACGGAGATCGAACGGGCTTGGGATGAGGCGATCGCCGGATCGAGAGGGGATACTCAAAAAGTAATTATCGAAGAATTCATTAACTTTGAAATTGAAATTACTTTACTCACCATTAAACAGTGGAAAGGGCCGACATTGTTCTGCGATCCGATCGGTCACCGTCAAGAACGCGGCGACTATCAAGAATCTTGGCAACCTGCGGCACTTTCCAAAAGTCAAATCGAACAGGCTCAAATGATTGCAACTAAACTGACCGACAGTTTAGGCGGGGCGGGGATTTTTGGAGTCGAGTTTTTTGTAACTTCGGACGAAGTCATTTTCTCCGAACTTTCGCCGCGACCTCACGATACGGGAATGGTCACCTTAATCTCGCAAAACTTGAATGAATTCGAGTTACATTTAAGAGCGATTCTCGATTTACCGATTCCTGCGATCGAACAGTTCGGTCCGTCGGCGAGTGCCGTCATTTTAGCGCGGGAACATTCCAATTCTATTATCTTTGACGGAGTGGATGACGCTTTAGGGGATACCGATGTCGATTTACGCTTATTTGGCAAACCGGATTCTCGTCCCTATCGTCGTATGGGAGTTGCTTTAGCAAAAGGCGATAGTATTCAAGAAGCGCGTTTAAAAGCGACAAAAGCGGCGAATTTAGTTAAAATAGTCAGACATTGAAAGGGATTAAAAGGCTTCGATAGGGGGACGATCGCCCTCCGCTTTTGTCAACCATCTGTTGCCAAAAATATTAAATTTAAAGGAACGCAATGAATTCTTCAAATCGAAAACTATTCGGCGCGATCGCCTTAACTTTTGCTTTAAGTTTGGCGAGTTGTCAGCCTCCATCTACACCGGATACACCGGAAGATATTCCAGAACCTCAAGTTTCGCAAAATTCTGCCAGCGATGGATTGGCAACCATGCCCGACGGTAACTATTTTTACGGCGAAACGGACAATCCGCAAGCGCCCGGACAACAATATCTCATTTTTGAAAAAAGTGGTTCCCAAATTCTCGGACAACTTTACAGATTTGGTACGGATAGCAGTAGTTGTTTCCAAGGAAAAGCGGGCAGCGATCGTATTGACGACGTCACCCATGCTTATTTTAACAGCGAACTGATGGGAACTATGGAAGAGAATCAAAATCCCTGGATCGTCGAAAAAGGAGAACCGATCGCCCTCGATCCTTTTGTAGAAATCGGCATCAGTGAAGCCCCGGATTTTGCCGTCCAACAAATTGACGAATGCCGCAAAATCTTACAAGAAAATCAAATCGGTCAATCGTCATAAAAAAAGATATTTTTACTGAAATTACGACTTGTTTTTTCTCCTTCAAACCCCACCATCTGAAATCTAAAACTCAACATGACCGTGCATCCCCTCCAACGCTTGCTCGCTTACGGACGCGATTACCGCGTGCGAATTGGGCAAGCGATCGCCTGTTCTATCCTTAACAAACTTTTCGATCTCGCTCCTCCGGCGTTAATTGGTGCGGCGGTCGATGTCGTCGTCCGTCAGGAAGACTCGCTAATCGCACAGTTGGGCGTGAGAGATATTTTTTCCCAATTAGTCGTTTTGGCAATCCTCACCTTTGTGACCTGGGGATTGGAATCCCTGTTTCAGTATGCCTACGATCGCCTCTGGCGCAACCTCGCCCAAACTTTCGAGCATGACTTGCGCCTCGACGCCTACAACCACCTGCAAAACTTGGAAATGGCGTACTTCGAGGAACGTTCTACCGGGGGGTTGATGTCGATTCTCAGCGACGATATCAACCAACTCGAACGGTTTCTCGATGTCGGTGCCAACGATATTTTACAAGTGTCTACGACCGTGGTAGTGGTCGGGGCGACTTTTATCGTTCTCGCACCGAGTGTATCTTGGGCGGCGATCGTTCCCATCCCCGTTATCGTGGTCGGATCGATCGCCTTTCAACGCACCCTCGCGCCGCGCTACGCCGAAGTGCGAGAAAAAGTGAGTCTTCTCAACGGCCAACTGGCCAATAATTTAAGCGGCATGGCGACGGTAAAAAGCTTTACGGCGGAAGCTTACGAAGCCAAGCGGATCGAACGCTACAGCAATGACTACCGACAAAGTAACGGTCGGGCGATCGCCCTGTCTGCAGCTTTCGTGCCGTTGATTCGCTTTGTGATTCTCGTCGGGTTTACCGGGATTCTCCTCTTTGGCGGCATGGCAGCCGTAGAAGGAACCCTGGCGGTGGGAACGTATAGCCTGCTAGTGTTTCTCACTCAACGCTTGTTGTGGCCGCTCACGCGCCTGGGTCAAACCTTGGATTTGTATCAACGGGCGATGGCGTCGGTGACCCGGGTGATGAATTTACTCGATACGGAGATTGCCATCCATCCCGGCGATCGCCCCTTACCCGTCGAGTCGGTTAAAGGTGAGATCGAATTTAAAGACGTTACCTTCGCCTACCGCGATCGCGCCCCGGTCGTCGAAAACCTGTCCTTCCAAGTTCGTGCAGGTCAAACGATCGCCATTGTCGGGGCCACCGGGTCGGGGAAAAGTACGTTAGTCAAGCTCTTACTGCGGCTTTACGAAGTGCGATCGGGACGAATTACCCTCGACGGGATCGACATCCAAGATTTGCAATTGCAGGATTTGCGCCGGGCGATCGCCCTCGTCAGTCAGGACGTGTTTTTATTTCACGGAACCGTCGCCGAAAATATCGCTTACGGCAACTTCGACGCCAATCGCGACCAAATCGTAGCGGCGGCGACGATCGCGGAAGCCCACGAGTTTGTCTCAAAACTACCCCAGGGGTACGATACGATCGTCGGCGAACGGGGCCAAAAGCTCTCCGGAGGACAGCGCCAACGGATCGCGATCGCCCGCGCCATTATAAAAGATCCGCCGATTTTGATTCTCGACGAAGCGACCTCGGCGGTAGACAACGAAACCGAAGCGGCGATCGCGCGATCGCTCGATCGCATCGTCCAAAATCGCACCACGATCGCGATCGCCCACCGTCTCTCGACCATCCGCCATGCCGATCGCATTTACGTCATGGAACGCGGGCGTTTGGTAGAATGGGGAACCCACGACGAACTGCTCGATCGCCCCGGCATTTACGCAAACTTGTGGCGAGTGCAAACAGGAGTTAAAGTATAAATCAAACGGGGTTGCAATGATTATTCCGAGACCGCCCAGGAACGCACTTCACCGAGGGTGACGGGAGTGCGATCGCTCACGTCGATCGTAAAGCGAAACACCCGTTTGGCGCGGAGGCTATTGTCCGGGTCGAAGAACTTTAATTTGACATCCCAGCATTCGCTACCGTAGCGGCAAAACGGGCTTTTTTCCACGTCAATACTGTGGAGTTCCATCCCGATCGCCACCGCTTCAGAAAAGGTTTGTACCGCTTGGAAAGCATTAGTCGCGGCAAAATTTAAGGCGCGATCGCGGGCAATTTGTCCGACATTTCGTAAGTCGTAATAGACTCGATTGAGGAAACTCGCCAAACAACGACGCACGATCGCCTCGTCCGTGGTTTCTCTTTCCCCAGCGACCACCTGCAGGGCAGATTCCACCAGGGTATTCACTTTCCAACCGTACATCCCTCTCGGGCTGTTAATTTTGAGAACGGGCACCACCTGACCGGAAAACAGGCGCACGGTTTCATCGGTCATCAAACCGGGAAGACTAATCCGTTCGATATAATCTTCGTTATCTTCGGGTAAGAGTTGACCCGCCAGCATATATTGTATAACTTCGTGAATCTCAGCCCCAAACGCGCCCACGGGTTCGATCGCATAGATCGGAGTCATTTCTATATTTAAGGTCCAAATGAGGGATTTGGCTTCCGATAGATTATTTTCTAGATAATCCACCATCTGGCGGGCATCGTAGGGATTGGCGGGAACTTCCGTCTCGCCAACCGTGACGGGAGGCATCAATTGTTTGAAGCTATCGCGGCGCGCTTCGGTTCCGAAATCGTACCCTAACGTTCCCAGGGCGTAGACCAGGGGCGATCGCTGGCTGGGAGTGACGTTACTGGGAACAATATTATTGTGAATCGTTGCAGGAGTCTCGACAGCTTTGGAAGCGGCGATCGCGGCTGAACTCACTTTTCCTCGTTCCCGTTTCTCACTCGCTACCACCTTGCTGGAAATAACGGGTTCTGCAATCTCCGAGGAGCTGACCGTTGTCACCCCTTCCCCAGCTTCCGTCCCGGTTTCCGGCGACGCCATTGCCGGATCGGCTTCCATGGGTGTCGTGGCGGAATCGGTCACCGTCTTCTCAGCAATATTGTCCGATTCCACAAGCTGGAGTGCTTCCCCCATCAGCAATTGGTAAGCCCCCGGAATGTTTATTTTTCCCAATAAACAGCGTTCCGCTTCTTCGACCTCACTCGGATCGCAAGCAATAGCACTATTGGTTAACGCAGCTCGCACCGCTTCCGCATCGGGGGCCGCACCCCGTTGCAGTTGCAAACTCATCAACAATGCTGCCGTTCCCGTGACGACGGGGGCCGCGCAACTCGTCCCTTTTTTGCGAATCGCTTCGTTAGTTCCCGGTTGCGCGCCTAAAATATTCTCTCCCGGTGCGAGAATCCCTTGGCTGGCATATTTGCCGCCGAAATTACTAAATTTAAAGGGTTCCCCATTATCTTTCATCGCCCCGACGGTGAGGACGTTTTCCAACACTGCCGGAATGCACCAACATTCGCCTTTATCGTTCCCGCCAGGGGCAATCACCAGGATATTATTGTCTTGTGCCTGACGGATAGCTTTATCGATAAATTCGTGGGCGAGCCCAGTTTGGGTGGGGTGACAGGCGGCGCAGTGGATAATATTTGCCCCTTGCTCGATCGCAGTGCTAATCGCACGAGATAGATTGAGGGGATTGATAAACTCCTCGTTACTGTAAGCGATCGGAATATTAATGACCGTAGCACTCGGCGCAATCCCTTCTACCGGGGAATTGGGTTGTCCGCAAATCGTGCTGATAATATGATTGGCGTGGAAGTGGAAATGTAGAGCAGTGAGGATGCTTTCGTCGGCGATCGCTTCTTGCATCAGCTTCGCTTTCTCTTCATCACTTTTGCCGCTACTTTCGATGTCGAGAAAAGCTTGAAGATGCTGCGGGTCAATTTCGACTTTTTCAGCCCAATACGGCTCGAAGCGAGTCAGATTCGCCCCTTGAAAACAAGCGCGCTCTAAATCTACCGGGCCGTCGAGAACGGCAATTTTAATGCGGGGGTCGCCTTTGGTGTGCGATCGCAGCGCCGCCAATCCGAGGATATCATTGAGGTCAGGCATTTTTAAATCTTAGAATAGGGCGAAAAATTGACAACAAAATGAAAAAAATACAGGTTTTCGCCAATCAATTGAAGTTTAAAGTTGAAGCACTTTTACGACCAAATACGACCGCGACGGAAGGATTGACTGTCACTCGATTGGGGTAAAGATTGCTTCCACCGATACCAATAGGCATAATCTTGCAAACCCGTTCCCAGGCTCGTCTCTAAAGACTGGCGCGCTTGAGGTTTTACAGGCAATTCTGTTGTTTGCCAAACCGCACCATTGATGGTGCCATCATAACCGTTTCCAGTCTTATCTTTGGCTACTGTTCCTCCACCCTCATTGAGAGGCCAATAAGCAGCTAATCCAGCTTCTTTACCTGTCAATCGGGTATTCATATTTTGTTGAATACGCTCTGGGGTTAAAGCGATATTCCAAATTCTAAATTCACTCAGCAAACCCGCCCAATGTTTATAAGAATCCCAAAAACAGCCAATAGTAAATGTTTCAACTCGAATTAAAGAGCGCTGATGTCCCGTTCCGCTTTGCCAAAGTTCTCCATTCCGGTAAATGAACATTTCTCCAGTTGTACTGTCTTTGACAAATGCCCAGTGATTCCAGGTATCTTTATATTCTCGTTCTTGAGTCCCTTTATGAATGCGATCGAATCCGGTTTGATTTCCCGCATCCCAATAAATATGATTAGTCCAAGGTAAGTGAATACTAAATATGCGATTGCATTCCGAGCTAGCCGCCCTGAGCAACCCGGTTTGATCCGCTAAACGATTGGCTCCATTTGCCCAAAATTCAAGGGAAATTTTGTCTGTCACGCGATCGAAAACTTGGGAAAATAAAATAAAATCATCTACCCCATCAAACGACAGAACGGATTGGTGGTGATTTTGAGTTTCTTGGCTCATAAGATTAGACCTATACCCTTTCATTGAGTAAATATAGCAATCCTAAGTCATTTGTGGCAAAAATCCATAAGAATATAGCTTAGGGAAATCAAAAACTTGGCCATCAGCAAATATCTTGAATAGCTCTTTAACTCTTTTAAATGAATCACATAAAAAATAAAATGTTCTCAAGAAATTTTTAGTTTGCAGCCAAATATCTTCAACTGGATTTTGCTCGGGAGCATTCGGAGCAAACTTCGTACAAGTAATCAACCATTCATCTTCTTCTAAGCCTTCATTTAGCTCTTTTAAAAAATCTCGAAATTGTTGAGAGTCGTGATACCTGGCACCATCCCAAAAAATGGCTAATTTTTGTCCCGGTCTTTGTTCTCGTAAGTATTGTATAAACTGAATGGTATTGTCGGTATCGGCTTTCGGGTATTCTTGAAGAATAAATTCATGAGTTTGGTAATCTAAAGCGCCATAATAACTTTGGCGACTTTTTTGGTTTTTAATGGGAATTTCGACTCTTATATCTTTTCTTCCCCAAACAAAACCCAAGACGTCTCCCCAAAGAAGATGACATTCATCAATCATAAACACAGCAAGCTTTCCAGCTTTGATATCCTCTTCCCAGTCCTTAAGCTTCTTTTGAATTTCTTCTTCTTTTTTTTTGACTAGCTTTTCATCTTTGGCTGGATTCTTTTTTTGCGACTTTTTCCAGCTCATGCCAGCCGCTTTCAGCAAGTCATAATAACTTTGATTTGAAGAATAAATCACGTTGTATTCTTGCTGCAAATATCGTTTTAAGTCAGACAATCTCAAATACTCTTGTTGTCTTATCCATGAAGTGATTTGTGTTTTTTCTTCCGGTTTTAGATAGCCTTTACTTCCTTTGTATTGAAGATTCAAACTCTCAACACCCTCAAAAATTGCTTTATTTTTCCATTGACTAACGAAGCTCGAAGAAACATTTAATATTTCTTCAATTTTCTTAGAGGGTTGACCAGATAATTTCATTTTGGCTGCCAATGCTCTCTTCATTTCTTTGGTATTTGTGGTATTTTCAATGAAATTATCTAGCTCGTCTATGATATTCATGAGGTCTGTCTGATATTGAGAATCTTCCGTGTATATTATAACAAAAAAAGCTTCCATGAATCATTTAGGACTGCTATATTTACTGAGGCGAATTATTGTAACAAAACGATCGCTAATCTTTAAGACCAAATACGACCGCGACGGAACGATTCACTGTCACTCGATTGAGGTAAAGACTGCTTCCAGCGATACCAATAAGCATAATCTTGTAAGCCCGTTCCTAAAGATTCCTTATGACTAGCTGGCTGAATGGGAACCTCCATCTGTTTCCAAGTTGGACTGGCGATCGTCCCATTATGGCCGTTTTTGGCTCGATCTTTGGCAAGATTACCTTCTCCTTCATCCAGAGGCCAATAAGCAATTAATCCCTTTTCTTTACCCGTCAATCGCTCGTTCATATTACTTTGAATTTCGGAAGCAGTACGGATATCGTTCCACAGGCGCAACTCAGTAATGACTCCATCAAAAAAATCCTGAGTTCCTTGTCTCGAACCGATATAGAAATTACCACTCCCTTGATAAATTCCACTATCCCGGGTTGCTATCAAGTTTCCGTCATAGACAATTCCTTGGTGTTGGCGATCGCGATCGTACAAACAACTCCAATGATGCCAATTCCCATCGGTGTATCTGTCTGTTGTATTCAGATCGTCCCCAAAAAACGCCAAAGTAAACATATTGTTATTCCGAAATCCAACATGTAATTCGTGTCCTCCTGTAATTGACCCTTGTTCCACAACCAGATCGGTTTGATTGACGGTGTTGCGTTTCGCCCAAAACTCAATTGTAAAACTAGTTTCTCGCAAATCGATGTTGCTTCCACAGTCAATAAAAGTGCCTTGACCGTCAAAAAATAACACCGATTGAAGCTGATTTGTATTAGTCATAACTCTTTCTATTTAACTGAAAACTAACTCAATTTAATAGACACAATTGAGATAGAGATAGATTGGCTAAAAGCGCGATAATTAAGACCAAATACGACCGCGACGGAACGATTTTTGTTTGGCAGATTGAGGTAAAGACCGCTTCCAGCGATACCAATAGGCATAATCTTGCAAACCCGTTCCTAGAGATTGCTGATTGGCTTGCTGAGTGCTAATTTCGCGTTGGCGGATAGGAATTTCCGATTGCTCCCAGGTTGCTCCTCCACCTACAAGCGTGCCATGATAACCATGACCCGTCTTGTCATTAGCAATATTTCCTTCACCTTCGTTAAGGGGCCAGTAAGCAACTAACTCCGGCTCATTTCCTGCAAGCCTAAAGTTCATATTCGCTTCAATTTCTTGAGCTGTACGAACTCGATTCCAAATCCGAAAATCGGAAAGATACCCCTTAAATGCTTGGTTAGGGTCAAAGCCTCCCCCAACCGCATCCTGCTCTTGACCCAATACCAACGATCCATCGGGACTAATCGTTTTCCCTTTGTGTATGCTTTTGTCGTCACTCGTAGCAAATTCTTGGTGTCCGTCCTTATAAATTTTTACTTGTCCCGTTTCACTGTTCCAAGTCACCGCGCAATGATGCCACTGACCGTCATTAAATGATGCAATATCACTGTAGGCTCTTGCATTATGAATAATGACTTGTTGATTTTTAGCCCATCGAAACATAACAAATGCGTTACCCGCTCCTGGTGCCTCATAAGAAACAGGTGTTATATCGTTCGTTGCCTCAGTCTTCAGCCACAACTCGACAGTCACGGCGCTCTTTGGAAATGCTGTAAATGGATTGAGAATGACATAATCTGTTAATTGACTTCCATTATTTAAACTTAAGACAGCTTGAGGATTGGACATGGTAAAGCTTCCTGAACAATTAACAAAGACACCTTGATACAGATCTTTGAAATCCTAAATATTTGCGATCGCTCGATCCGGCACCTATCACCCTTTCAACGAATACGGCAGACCGACAGAGACCGACAATCAGCCAATCTTTGTGCAGTGCTGCCCGATCGCGATTTGCCCTAAGATCTAGCGCATCATAAAA
The DNA here is from genome assembly GCF_012295525.1 of Oxynema aestuarii AP17. Classification (GTDB taxonomy): domain Bacteria; phylum Cyanobacteriota; class Cyanobacteriia; order Cyanobacteriales; family Laspinemataceae; genus Oxynema; species Oxynema aestuarii. The sequence goes on from NZ_CP051167.1 coordinate 3,166,715, forward strand.
ATTGAAGATGTTTTGAGATACGCATAACCGGGATAGTTAAATCTAGCCGGATCGTTGTAGTTCGCTCCATGCAATAAATCCATCCGGATTCCTAATAAATCGTCGGGACGACCGTTAACCAAATCGACGCACTCCGCAGGCTGGACAAAATGAGGGCGTTTGATGGGGCGGCATTGTTTGGGTAATCTCATAGCAATCTATCGTGAGTAATTTAAGTAATTTGCTCGTTCTTTAACAACCCATACCAAGCCTATATGAACTTACACGAGGTATTTAACCATTACCCCAGTATCCTTTCATACAGACTCGGTACGAAGCACGGGCAAGAAGACGAACAATTTAATATGGAGACGACCAGGAACGAACTTCGCCCAAAGTAACTGGAATTAAATCGCTGACATCGATAGTGAAGCGGAAAACTTTCTTCGCACGGCGGCTGTTTTCCGGATCGAAGAATTTGAGCTGCACGTCCCAACAGTCGCTGTCCACACGACAGAAGGGGCTTTTCGCAACATTGATGCTGTCGAGTTCCATCCCCGCACCAATTGCCTGCGAGAAAGTTTGAGCCGCTTGGAACGCATTCGTCGCCGCAAAGTTGAGAGCGCGGTCTTGCGAAGTTTGCCCCAGGTTACGTAAATCGTAGTAAATCCGATTGAGGAAGCTGCTGAGGGTGCGGCGCATTTGCTCTTCATCGGCTCCCGCTTGTTCGGCGCCGACGGCGCTGATGGCTGCATCGACCAGGTTGTTAACCCGCCAGCCGTACATTCCCCGAGGGCTTTGGGGTTCGATCACCGGAACAGTCTGCCCGGAGAACAAGCGCACGGTCCGTCCCGTAATCCGTCCCGGAATACTGACACGCTCGATATAGTCGTCCGCATTTTCCGGTTGGACTTGTCCGGAGAGCAGCTCTTGTAACACTGCATAAACATCTCGGGCGAACGACCCAATCGGTTCGATCGCATAAATCGGCGTCAGTTCCAGGTTAAGCGTCCAAATTAACGATTTAGCCTCCGAAAGGTTTTCACCCAGGTAATCGACGATTTGGCGGGCATCGTAGGGATTCGCGGGAACGGGGGTGCCGCCAATGTCTACAGCAGGCATCAGTTGTTTGAACGAGTCGCGCCGAGCTTCCGTACCGAAGTCATAGCCGAGAGTCCCAATCGCGTAGACGATGCCGTCACTGGATTCGGCAGTTTGACTGGGGGTTACCGGGGTGGTCGTGGTTTCAGGCATAGATGCTCCTTGAGAAGTAACGGGGTTGACAGGGGTGGAGTTGGCGGAGGGGTCTGCTACGACTGCGGCGGCAACCACTGTAGAGGTTGCTGTCGGCTCGGAGGAGGGAACCGCCGCCGCAACAACTTGCTTGTGTTCTTCAATTTCTCGGTTGTTTTTGTTCGCTTCAACCGTGGTTTCGGTAGGTTCGGGGGTGCCACCACAGCTACATCCACCTGAAGCGTCTACCGTTTGTGCGATCGCTTGCTCTTCGACAAAATCCGACATAGTTTCTCCTATTAACTGTTGAATGGCACCGGGAATATTCAAAACTCCGGCCAAACATTTGCGGCCATTTTTAGTTCCGGCAAACTTGCAGGGGAGGGCGCTCGCCAGGATGGCCTCTCGCACCGCTTGGGGGTTGGGGTCTTCCCCTCGCTGGGCTTGCAAGCTCAACAATAGAGCTGCTACCCCCGTCACGACGGGCGCCGCGAAGCTCGTACCGCTCAACCGGAGAGTGCCGCCCCCCGGTTTGGCTCCCAGGATATTCTCACCAGGAGCGAGGATGCCTTGGGTTTGGTAAGTTTCTCCCCAGTTGCTGAAATCGAGGGGATGCCCTCTGGCATCGGTGGCTCCCACCGCCAGGACGGCAGGTAGGGCGGCGGGGACGTGGAGGCAGTCGCACCCGTCGTTTCCGGCGGCGGCGACGAGGAGAATATTTCTATCCCGGCACATTTTCACCGCTCGGTCGAGCCAGTCCTCGGCTTCGCCGATGTCGGTAAGGGAACCGCCACTGATATTAATGACTTGCGCGCCCTTGTCGGCGGCTTGTTCGATCGCTCGTGCGAGATCGAGTTGAGAAAGTTTACGGTTATTGTCGGCAAAAACCGGAGCGAGCAGCCCGCGACATTGAGGGGCGATGCCGGGGACTTCACTCTCGGGTTGTCCGAAAATCAGGCTGGCAATGTGAGTGCCGTGGGTAGACATTTGCCCGGTGGCGCTGGCTCGTTCGCGAACGAGGGTAGGGAGGCGCGCGAGGTTTGCGCCTTGGAAGCAGGGGAGATCGGTATCTACGACGCCATCGAGGACGGCAACGGTAATATCTGACGTGCCTTGAGTAAGGTTGTAGAGTTGTGAAAAGCCGTGAATTTTTCTTAGATCGACCATTCGATTTTTAATAGATTAGGATTGACAATTTGCATGTCATTTGATTGTATTTTCCCGAAAAGATAGCTGTTAGTAAATCTATCAAAGCCGATCGATTCATCAGGATTATGCGTTAATAATATTTAGCTAAAAATGCTAAAAATTTAAGTAAAATCTCGAATTGTAAGCCCCGTACAAGCTTCAGCGAGTTAGCCAAATTTTAGCGGGGCTACAACTAATTCATCCCCTCAGAAAAACCCAGTAATTAACAGTTGAATTGCTGCCGCTTTGTCGTGCTAGTTTTCGTCAACTTCTAAATTGACACAGGTTTTCAGTTTGTTCTTTTGTTCATTGAGGTAAAGTTTTCGCCCTACTTGGCCAAAAATTTTTGACCGGGGTTGAAGAATTCGTTCGCGTAGTATGTTGAGTTGGGGGGCGATCTTTATGACATTGGGTTGTTGAGCAAAGGTATTTTAAAACCAACCGCTTATGGTGTTTCTAACCCGATCTCCCATGGCATTGAGTTTTGGCACCACGTCTGTTAAGACGACTGGGAGTATAGCTGAGAACAGACCTTGGGCGTCAACTGCATTATCATCACCAGCAAAAGTTCCCAAATCTTTACGTTGTACTGGAGCGACAACCTGCGGATTCAATTTTTTGGTTTTCATGCTTTTCCTCAGTTTCTCTTTAAATTAAAGTACAGCTTAGGTTTATCAAAAGAACTAGTGTTCTCTTGAGGGTTTGAAGGGACAGAAATGGACTAAAATAGCCATTCCTCTCCCTCGCTTATTCTGCATACTAGGTATCGGGAAACACCAAGGTAACAATCCTTGTGGGTCACTTCACTGAGGCGAACCCTATTACCTGGTTAGCAAAACAAGAGTTTTTGCCTTTTTTTAGATGTGTGATAGCCGTGAGAATATTACTCGGCATCATCACCCGCAAAAGGAATTGGAAAAGGATATCCAGGAATGATATCTTGCAAAATGGAGGGGGCGATCGCCGTTCCAGTTTGAGAAGTAGTAGCAGCATTGCCACGCTTCACAGGAGCGAGATTGGCTGGAGTCAGCTTTTTGGTTTTCATGTTTTTCCTCTTAGTTCAAGTTGAAGAAAGTCAAGTAACCGATACAGCATCGAATGACTTTCCGTAATTCTAGGTTGAATCCTTACCTTGCCATAGCTAAAAAGTTTGGTGCCTTTTTGAAGGTGAGGAATAGAATTACAGTGACTATTCGGCATCATCACCCGCAAACGGGATGGTGATTGGACCAATCGGAATATTCAGGATGGACGCCGCGATACCATTTCCATTATTAGGATCGGCAGCAGCATTTTTACGCTTCACCGGAGCTACATTCGCGGGAGTAAGTTTTTGAGTTTTCATCGTTGCTTTCCTCATTAATTTGAGTGATTTTACCAGGATGTAACTTCCTGGGTTGTTGATAGATAACGTATCTTTTATTTTTTTTAATGTCAATAGTTTTTCAGTATTTTTTTGTCACTAAAATAATCAGAAAAATTGCAATAAAAAGCGGGCAAATTGCTATTTAAGCTTGCAATTCGCCAAGACAGTTATGGAAACACAACGGTCACTTGCTAATTGAAAAAATCTCTATTTTTCCACTCTTTTTTTTCTTAGTAGATTGCGGATTAACTCACCAATCACAAGGGTTTTAGTTCAAGTGAATGGTGAACCTCTACTAGAAATTACTCGGCATCGTTACCAGCAAACGGGAGGGGACATCGCCCCACCAGACAGGGCAGATGTGATGGGGCGATCGCAGTGCTATCACGAGAAGCGATCGCAGTGGTTTTACGCTTCAGGGGAGTTGCATTAGCGGGAGTGAGTTTTTTGGTTTTCATGGCTATTTCTTCCTTGGGTTGATTCGGAAAAACATAAGACTTTCCAAGTCCGTGAGTTTCGGACTGGCTTGTAGATTCCTGCATAAGCAAGAATCAGAGAGGATGAGGGAACGTATTTAATAACGATCGGAAATGCGATGAGTCTCTCGTTTTTGAGAGAAACTCTCGCTTTCTCTTCGCCGACGACCCTTTTAGAAGGTCGCCAGTAAAATTTAAGGACTATTCTGCGTCATTACCCGCAAAAGGAAAAGGCGAGCCGACATCGTTGTTGCCCAATGAAAAAGGAGATCCGACGATAAACATAAGCGGTGCGATCGCACTCCCCCTATTCCCATCGCGAGAAGTCGTGACGCAGGTTTCGCGTTTCACCGGAGGGACGTTGGCGGGAGTGAGTTTTTTGTTTTTCATGGTGATTTTTCGATCGATTTGAGTGTTTTCTTCCAGATGTAGGCTTCGCTCGCAAAGCTGAAAGCATAGCTTTTCGCGAACGGAACCCTCTCGATAGCTCAATAGCTATCCAGTTAAGTCAATGTTAGGCTTGTAGCCTCCTATTTACTAGGTTTGACTATCTACAAACCCCTCTATTGTTTTCAGTAGAAAGACGAACGAAGACTAACGATCGAATAATGCTGATTACTCCGCATCATCCGCAGCAACTGGATCGTATTTTCTTCCTTCACTGCCCCAGATCCACCATTGCCATTGAGTTTGGGGATGGACTGCACTGGCGTAGCGATCGCGAGCGACTGTTGCTAGGGCATCGCGTTTAACTGGAGCTCCATTTTGAGGGACTAATTTTCGAGTTTTCACGGTGTATTACCCTTCAAAACACAAGTTTTAGATCCGTAATCACCACAACGCTACTGAGAACGTTATCGATCTAATTGGCCATAAAAAGCCAGTGGTTAAGGTTTTACACTTAACCCAAATTGGATGGTAGGGTATCCGTTTTGCAGTCGATCTAGTTTTTGTAGAAATACTCAACAAAGAGTTCGCAGTCAAACAGCCTTACTGGGATCCACTTTCGGTTTTAGGGGATCCACGATCGCCCTGAAAGCGCGATCGCTGGCTTCACTCTTTAAAAGTAATAGGTTGTAGGGGGGTATGACAGCTAAAGTACGCTTTTTTGTGTCCCGATGTCAATTTTTTTTGGGTAAAGTTTTATAAAATTCACCTAAAAGCGTAACCGTATCACAGGTTACATCAAATGAAGTCGATCTAAGGTTTAACCCAGGAGTTCGATCGAAATAACCCGAGTCGACTGTCCTAATGGCATACATTAAAAATTCGCGAGTGAGGTAACTCCCCATGACTTGAATATAGAGGAAAGAAGTAAACGCGGCTGTTTCGGCTCCCATTAAAAGTTTTATTGATTAGCACAAAACTTAGTTAGAGTAGTTAAATACCAAAAAATGTTCTGAAGTTACTCTAATCTCTGTAACCTCAGAACATTTTTTTGAAAAGGTGCAATAAATTTTCTTGAAATAGTCGATACACAATCCGGCAACTTTAAACCTATAGTTTTAACCGATCGACCCTTACAAGATGGGAAAACTTGCTGTTTCTACAAGGATCTAGCGTCTCGGGATTGAGGCTTGTATATAATATTATCGATCTGCATGATAATTACTATACTAAAGTTGCGTGGCTAAGGGGTATATCTGAAAAGAGAATCGTAAATCTCTAAAGAGCAGTTTTTAGAGATTGTTTATAAAGACAATATAAAAAATCTAGTAGGGGTTTGATTCCTAAATCCCTACTGGAGATAATAGAAACGTCGATTAATTTGGGGTAACCAGATAATACGTCGTGCTTACCCCACTGAACTTGCGCGATCGCGAAGGGGACTGAATTGAGCCGTTATTCCCATCACTCAATTGGTTGATGCTTGCGATCGCGCTGTTGTCTGACAGGTGGATCGACGAACTAGGAATCCTCCTACCTTCAGGTGAGGGAAAACGTCAAAATTGCTCTGAAAACTTGGCGCTAAAACGGTTAGAGAAATTCACCATTGGCTAGACAAAGGAGAATCTCTCTCAATGGTAACGGTTGCACTCAGCATTGCGAGGACGTCTCATTTCTCGATTGCGTGCTAGAAGAGGCGCGCCAAACTGGTTTACAATTCGGGTTGCGACGGTGTAACTGCTGACTGGTTCGTCCGGTCGGCTATGGAATCGCACCCTCGATTTGTCATTCATAGAGGAGAGATTGGCCGATGGCTGGTGAAATTTTTAATGCAGCGTTTTTATCGTTTTCCCTGATTCTCGTGGGATTGGCTCTCGGGTTCTTGTTGCTCAAAGTGCAAGGCGCCGAGGAGTAGACCGCTCCCCATTGGCTCCCGGATGGCTGGCATCGGGGCGCAAAATAACAGCGTTGCACCTCGCGATCGCAAGAGGTTGCAGCGCTGTTGTCGTTGGAGGGGCGATCGCTGGATTAGATTTATATATACTATATAAAACACAAAGTTTGCTTAAATTCTCAGCAAAACTGGGGAAAACGAGGGGAAAAGGGAACGATTTCTGATAAAATTTCATAAAAGTTAAAATTTCGTCATTAATCCTGAATGAGTTTATTGGTTGTCGGTGCTACGGGTACGCTCGGCAGACAAGTCGTGCGGCGCGCCCTAGATGAGGGCTACTCGGTGCGCTGTTTAGTCAGAAGTTATAAGAGAGCGGCCTTTTTGAAAGAATGGGGCGCCGAATTAGTACGCGGAAACTTGTGCGAGCCGGAAACCCTGCCCCCGGCGCTAGAAGGGGTCACGGCGATTATCGACGCAGCGACCGCCCGGGCGACGGATTCCTTGAGCATTCGCGATGTGGACTGGGAAGGTAAAGTCGCCCTCATCCAAGCGGCGAAAGCGGCGAACGTCGATCGCTATATCTTCTTTTCGATCCTCGATGCGGACCGCTACCCCCAAGTCCCGCTCATGGAAATCAAGCGCTGTACGGAACTGTTTCTCGCCGAATCGGGGCTCAACTATACGATTTTGAAACTGGCGGGATTCATGCAAGGGTTGATCGGTCAGTACGCGATCCCGATTTTAGAAAATCAATCGGTCTGGATTACCGGACAGAGCGCGCCGATCGCCTATATGAACACCCAAGATATCGCCAAATTTGCGGTGCAGGCTCTAAAAGTGCCGGAAACGGAGGACAAAACCTTCCCCGTCGTCGGCGATCGCCCCTGGTCCTCCGAAGAAATCATCAAACTCTGCGAGCGCTTGTCCGGTCAACGGGCAAAAATCACCCGAATTCCCCTCGGACTATTGCGGGCGGTCCGCCGCCTGACTCGCTTTTTCCAATGGGGCTGGAATGTGTCCGATCGCCTCGCCTTCGCCGAAGTCCTGGCGACGGGCAAACCCCTAACCAGCTCGATGGAAGGAGTTTACGAAGTCTTCGGTCTCGACCCCGACGAAACCACCTCCCTCGAAAGCTACCTGCAAGAATATTTCAGTCGCATCCTCAAAAAACTCAAAGAACTCGATTACGACAGCGATCGCGCCAAGAAACAGCCGAAACGCCGCAATCCCTTTTGAGGCCAGCCTCAGATCGGCACGCCAGACCTTTCTGGTACAATTAAACCCGGTCGGCGCTTGCCCGTCCGACCCGGTTTAATCCAAACCTTTTTCATTGGCTTATTGCCAAAGCGCGCGTATCTCAACTAGGTCGCTGGCGCCAATCAGTCAACGCCGCGATCGTGAAAAAATCACTTTAAATTGGACTTGTTCGCTTGTGCCGAAAACAGGCATTATCTACAACGACATTAAACCAATCGCTTGTCGGATCGCCCACGAGTGGAAAGACAAACTGACCGCCCGAGGATGGGACGTGGAAATGGCGACGGGGATGGGCGGACTGTTAGGTTATTCCGGTCCGGAAAAACCGATCTGTCACACGCCCATCGAAAGCCTGGCCCCTCGCGGCTTTGACGAAACCATGAGTTTCGCCCTCGTTTTAGGCGGTGACGGTACGGTGCTGTCCGCCTTTCGCCAAGTCGCGACCGCAGGCATCCCCCTGCTGACGGTCAACACCGGACATATGGGGTTCCTCACCGAAACCTACGTCAACCAACTCCCCGAGGCGATCGACAAGGTGATCGCGGGCGAATACGAAATCGAAACCCGCTCGATGCTCACCGTCCGGGTTCTCCGAGATGAAGCGAGTACCTGGGAAGCCCTCTGCCTCAACGAAATGGTCTTGCACCGGGAACCGCTTACGAGCATGTGCCATTTTGAAATCGATATCGGTCGCCACGCGCCTATCGATATCGCCGCCGACGGCATTATCATCTCGACGCCGACGGGTTCGACCGCTTACGCCCTCTCTGCGGGCGGTCCGGTGATTACCCCGGAAGTTCCCGTCTTGCAACTGGTCCCCATTTGCCCTCATTCCCTCGCCTCTCGGGCGTTGGTGTTCGCCAATACGGAACCCGCCACGATTTTTTCCGCCAATCCGGATCCGTTGGTGATGGTGGTGGATGGCAATGCAGGCTGTTACGTGCTGCCCGAAGAACGGGTTTACGTGGAGCGATCGCCCTATACGGCCAATTTTATTCGCTTGCAACCCAACGAATTTTTCCAAGTTTTACGAGAAAAACTCGGTTGGGGACTTCCTCATATCGCCAAACCCGCGTCAGTGGAATTGCCGTGAGGGTCTCCGATGACGCGGCATTCCCATTTCGTCGTGACGCGATCGCTCCCCTCGTGACTCCCGGCGTCGCAACCCCATCATGAATCCACTTACTCCCGAAGCCAGTCCCTGCGTTCTCCTGATGCAAGCTGACACCGTGTTAGCCGAGCAAATGCGTTTGGATCTCCAAGAAGCGGGCTATCAACCCGTAGTCGTCGGCGATGCCAAAAGCGGTCTGGAACGGGCAAAGGAACTGCAACCTGCCCTCGTGGTCATCGACCGGATGCTCTCGGGAGATTCCGGTCTGGAGGCGTGCAACCAATTGCGGCGCTCGGGGAACTGCACGCCAGTGGTGATGTTGATGTCTCGCGATAGCGTCGAAGATCGGGTCGCCTGTTTGGAAGCGGGCGCCGACGATTATTTCCTCAAACCCTATCGCAGCGAACTGTTTCTCGAACTGATCCGCCTTTACTTACAACCGGATCGCTCCGGAAGCGAACAGTTGCGCTTTGGGGATTTGGTTCTGGATTTGTCCTCGCGCACTGCATTACGCAACGGGCGCACGATCGAGTTGACGATGAAGGAATTCGACCTGCTTAAATATTTGATGGAACATCCCCGAGAAGTCCTGACGCGCGATCGAATTCTCGAAAATGTTTGGGGTTACGATTTTATGGGCGAGTCGAACGTGATCGAAGTTTATATTCGTTATTTGCGTCTGAAAATGGAAGATGACGGTCAAAAACGGTTGATTCAAACCGTTAGAGGGGTCGGTTACGTATTGCGAGAACCGTAAGGGAGGAGGTCGGTTGTGGTGTTGAAGTGGCTCAAGTCCCGTTTTTCCGAGGAAGTTGGCGGCGATCGCCCGATCGCCCTGCTGCGAGCTGTAACGATGGTTCTACTCTCTGTGAATTTGTTCGGCTGCACTCCCCCCGCCACCTCGGGAGAACCGACGCCGGAGCCTCCGGCGCCTTCTCCTTCGCGCGATCGCACTCCCACGTTGGGTCAACGGCTGCCGATCGAAGCGACATTGAAGGTCGGCGAGGTGGAAATCGAACTCGAAGTGGCGCGATCGCCCGCCCAAAAGGCGATCGGCTTGATGCATCGCGACCGTCTCGACCCCAATCGCGGCATGTTGTTTCCCTTCGACCCTCCCCAACCCGTGACCTTTTGGATGAAAAATGTCTCGATTCCGTTAGATATGCTGTTTTTGCGCGACGGTCGCGTGCAGGCGATCGGCGCCAATATCCCCCCTTGTACTGAAGACCCTTGTCCCACTTACGGCCCGCCCCCGGAAATTCTCATCGATAACGTCATCGAGTTACCCGGCGGTCGCGCCGCCGAACTCGGGATTCGCGAAGGCGATCGCCTCACCGTCGAATGGATCGAGCGCTCCCCCTCCCCCACGGACGATCGACCTTGACAATTCCTTTACAAAACTTATTAAAATTACTTTAAAATAAGAATGTTTACGTCTGTACAAGATCGTAGCGCTTTGTTAAGCTGTCTATCTTAGTGGCCTTTTCTCAGAGAAAATTATCACGATAATTTAGCTCTCGACAACCTCATCTTGAGGTCGAAAAAGCGAAGGCCAAACACACGAGGGTCAAAGAATCCAAAACCTCTGGCAAACACCTTTGTAGGGTTAAATTCTCCTCGCGATCGAGGGCTACAAAGCACCTAATTTTTAAAGTGTGTGAGAGAGGGGTTCGACCCCGCGTCCGACCCTGGAAGTTCGACCTCGTCGAAAGCCAAATAGGCTCTCAACTGCGAGGGATTCCGACGCCGGGCGATCGCGCTTCAGTAGAAAAGCTGATTCAGCCGAACCCGAACCAACAGGAAAATCTGTAAATCTGCGGATGCACTTCCTTAAAGAAAGTGCTGCAGTAGTAATGTGTAGTCTCGTTACTTCGCTTCCTCCGGGCGAACTGACGAACCGGACGAAGCTGAGGACGGCACGCTCCACCGCGATCGCGAAGTTGTGAGGCTGAAGGAACGGCAAAGCTAGCCCGAACAGCTCGATAAGGCAAACTTTGCAGGCCGCAAGTGACTTCCATCTCGCTCGGATCCGGCGATCGCCAGGGTTTCACCGCGAAACTAACCTCGTTCTCCTCGCCTCCGGCGTTCCCCAGAGCGCTCCCAGGCGAGGAACAGAAACCCACTCGCCACTCTCGCTACGACCCCGTACCCGATCGAGTGGACGGATCGAACAGTGGCTACACCCCATCCAGTTAACCCAACTGGAAATGACAAAATTTGGAGGTCAACCGAATCGGGAGGCAAATGAAGCTCAATGGCACCGACAACTTATTCTAAATTTATCGAATTTCTACAAGACGATTTGGCGATTTCTGCGTCGGCGATCGCGTTTGCCGAACGCATCTGTCACGATTTTACCCTGCGCTATCGGGAAAAAGATCCGACGCCCTTGCCGATGGTTCTTTGGCAATACGGCTTAGTCACCATCGAACAACTCGATCGCATTTTTGATTGGCTCGAAACCGCTTGAAATTCGATCGCTTGACTCCTCTAAAATCGATTGACCGATCGGCAAAGTTTTAGGAGTATTCATTCGATGGATTTTTCAATGCACTCATGGTTACCTTGTCTCACTGGAATCACGATCGCGAACGACAAAAGCGGGTCGATTCATTCGCCCGCTTGCTCGTTCTGTTAGGGCGCGAGACCGCTCCGACGTCGCTAAGCGCAAAGCGCGAAGCCATGGCTCAGGCTAGAGCGATGCCATAGGCTATACGCGAACGCCGCTCGAAAAGAAGATTAAGCTCGGCGTCGTTGACGCCCTAACCTTTAAAGCTTTGAATTCCCCATCCATATGCCCCATCCGACTCGCTGGCGATCGCCCCGACCGTCGTCCTCTTCAACCTCAAAGTCGCGCGATCGATCGCACGGTCCGGGAACTAGCCAGTGCCGCCGAGGCGTGAAAAACTGAAAGATGGGAATGTAGTCGTGAAATCAGATGGATCGAACAACAGCAATCGAACGAGTCGGCGCGATCGGCGGCGGACAGCTTGCATGGATGATGGCCAGTGCCGCCCGAGGCTTGGGCCTCCAACTGGCCGTTCAAACCCCTAAAGCCAGCGACCCGGCAGCCCCAGACGCCGCCGAAGTCATCTTAGCTGCGGTGGATGACGCCGAAGCGACCGCCCGACTGGCCGCATCTTGTCAAGTGATTACCTTCGAGAACGAATTTGTCGATTTGCCCGCCTTATCTCGATTGGAAGCGCGAGGGGTTTGCTTCCGTCCGGCATTGTCGGTCTTGGCACCCCTGCTGGATAAATACGAGCAGCGTTGTCATCTTCAAAAGATGGGGTTGCCCGTTCCCGCCTTTACGATCTTAGAAACTGACCCGAAAGAACCTGGGGCGATCGCCACGCCCGCCGAGAATCCCCTGGGATGGCCCGCCGTCATCAAAGCCCGCCGTCACGGCTACGACGGGCAGGGAACCGCGATCGCCGCCGACGCCGCCGCCTTAGACCGAATATGGCATCAGTGGGGGCGCCCCTCCGTCGTACTCGAACAATTCGTCCCCTTCGAGCGCGAATTAGCCGTCGTCGCCGCCCGCAGTCCCTCCGGCGAGATCGCCATTTATCCCGTCGTCGAAACCCAACAAGAACGGCAAGTTTGCCGTCGGGTTCTCATTCCCGGGGATTTGAGCGAAGCCGTCACCCACAAGTGCGAGGCGATCGCCCGTCAACTCCTCGAAAGCTTAGATGCCGTGGGCGTTTTCGGAATCGAGCTGTTCCTCGAACCCAACGGCCAAGTATCGGTCAACGAAATTGCACCGCGCACCCACAATTCCGGGCATTTAACCATCGACGCCTGCGAAACCTCCCAATTCGAGCAACACTTGCGAGCCGTGTGCGATCGGCCCTTGGGGTCTACCGCCTTGACCGGAGTTGGCGCGGTCATGGTCAACTTACTCGGCTACGAAGATTCCCACAGCGACTACGCCGAGAAACGCCGACAACTCGCCGCCGTCGAAGGCGCCCGAGTCTACTGGTATGGCAAAAATCAATCCCGTCCGGGCCGAAAATTAGGACACGTCACCGTTGTCCTGACACATACGCCCTCCCCATCCTTACGAGAGCAGAGTTTGGCGATCGCCCGCCAACTCGAATCGATCTGGTACCCAAGTTGAACCCCAGAACATCAGCCCTTCGACCCTTGCCCATTGGGGGGAAGAAGCTGTAACTAAATAATTTAACACCTCTGGATATTATTACCGGATTGGGTAATAATTTGTGGGGAGTCTAGATCGGGAGAATGATATGGAATTGTATTCGCTATGTGTGAAGAGTTTGAAACTGAAGTGGTAATTATCAACAAATCCCCCTCCAGGGTGAATTTCGAGCAAGAGTTGGTAACAGACATGCTTGAACTAATTACCCTGTTCTCTGCACGTCTTTAAGGTTCTCGTTCCCATAAGAACAAGAAGCTGATTGATAGCATGGCCAAAGCGGTGGAGGATGTATACTCCTAGGTTTGAAGACTGAACTGAAATTAAACAATTCCGAGCGAACAGCATTAGCCAAACACGCAGGAGTCGCCCGTCATGCTTGGAACTGGGGACTAAACTTAACCAAACAAATACTAGAGTACAATCGGAATAATCCAGAGGATAAAATTAAGTTTCCCACAGCGATTGACCTGCATAAGTGGCTGGTGACCATGGTCAAGCCCGAATGTCCCTGGTACTACGAAGTCAGTAAATGCGCTCCTCAGTACGCTCTCAAACAGTTGTCCGACGCTTGGAAACAAGCATTCAAGAAAGTTAAGAAACCACCAAGGTTTAAGAAAAAAGGACGTGCTGACAGTTTCACGGTTGATGGTTCGCTCTCAGTTGACCGTTTTCGAGTTAAAGTTCCTGTGATGGGCTGGCTTAAAACATTCGAGCGCTTGCCTACCGAATATCAACCTAAGTCCTTCACAATTAGTCGTAAAGCCGACAGATGGTTTATTAGCTGGAAAATTGAAGTCGAGCCAACCAATGAGCCTAAAACCCATGCTGTTGTTGGCGTTGACTTTGGGGTTAAATCCCTGGCTATGCTATCAACGGGTGAGGGAGTTTAAGGGGCTAAGAGTTATCGCAAACACGAGAAAAAACTCTCACGATGGCAATGGCTGAATCGTCATAAAAAGTATGGTTCGGCCAATTGGAAAAAAGCCCAAATCAAGATAGCCCGCTTGCACCGAAAAATAGCTAACATCCGAAAAGACACATTACATAAGCTTACGACCTATTTAGCCAAAAACCACAGCCGAATAGGGATTGAGGATTTAAATGTCTCTGGTATGTTGGCCAACCACAAGTTGGCTAAAGCGATCGCCGATATGGGCTTCTATGAGTTCAGACGGCAGTTGGAGTACAAATGCCAGTTGTATGGAGCCACCTTAATTGTGGTTGACCGATGGGATCCTTCAACCAAGACCTGCTGTAGATGTCACGCCAAAAAAGACTCAATGTCCTTGTCAGAAAGAGTTTTCCGGTGTGAAAACTGTGGTCTGGAAATTGAGCGGGATTTCAATGCCGCCATTAATTTGGAGATCGCCGCCAGTTAGGTGGTGTTAGCCTGTGGACTGGTGAGTGCCGACACTACCAGGATGAAGCAGGAAGTAGGTTCCAAAGATGTCCACTTGTGGGTGGCTTTGGGTAAGTCTTATGTAACGGTTGGGCAAACATTGATCTCTCCCTAAAGCTTGTGTTAAACTCAGGTCGTAACCCAGGGACTCTGGGGAACGGAAACCGCCTGTCAAGTCGGGCTGTCGGAGGTCTACAACCTCGATAAGTGGCATGGGGCAGGAAAGCTCGATCGCGAGGTCGGGAAACCCGTGCCGTACCCCTCGGGTCGGCGTCGGGAGGATGTCACGTTCTACTGCAACGTTGGTGACTGCCAATATTGTTTTGCGATCTATAGCTTTATGTAAAAGGGAACCGATAAAGCTCGGACGGCAGTAAACCGAGCCTGGTACTCGGAAACTTCAAGTCCAGAGCATTGGTCCCCACCTGGTTTTCCAGGTCGAAAACTGCGGCAAGACGGCGTTGCGGGGAACCGCATCCGATTCGATGAATCGATTGTATTTCCCTTGGCAATTCGACAAGGGAAATTTTCAGTTTCTGGGGAAATCAAGATCGACTGGGCGCGCTGACGCCGCTCGAAGCGTCCGAGGCTCGAACCCCGTCCCCAGACATCATCCCGAACTTTCACAGAAGGTTCGGTATGATGATGAGGATATTGATGTCAAGTCCCCGGAGTTGCCTATGGCTCGCTACACTGGCTTATTTATTGTTGCCGTCTCTCCCGATCTCCTCCGGCAATCGCTCATCGAGATCTTGCAAGAGTGCCATTTAGATGTCATCTACGATACGGGGGATTACATCATGGCCAGAGAAATCCCGGGGGAAGTCCCGTTTGGCAAGTTGGTGACCGTCGAAGTCTTGATCGATAGACCGATGGACACGCCGGACGAGGTGCGGATGAATTTCGTGATGAAAAACGAAGAATTGCCCCTGCAATTAGACAATCACTGTCGGCAAATGTTTGACAGTTTATCCGAGGCGATCGCCGAATCCAACGAATGGCAGTTGCTCGAAACGGCTGCCGGATAACCCCCCACGGCGAACCCCGACCGTGGTTTCGACCCGATCCCCGGCGGGGAACGGCCCGAGCATTCAGGATGCCCCTACAGTCTCAACCCCCTGAATGCTTTTCGATCGCGATCCGCCGTTGGCGTCGCTTCGCGAACGCCAATAACGCAAGAGTAAAGAGTTCGTCACCACACTCACCGAACTGAACGCCATCAACGCCGCCGCCGCCGACGGACCGAGGAGAATTCCGAAACTCGGCAGCAAAACCCCGGCGGCGATCGGAATGCCGATCGCGTTATACCCGAAGGCCCAGACCAAGTTTTGACGAATTTTGGCGAAGGTCGCCCGACTCAGTTGGATCGATTCGATGACATCGCCGAGGTCGTCGCGGACTAATACGATTCCCGCCGTTTCAACCGCCACCTCGGTGCCACTGTGCAAGGCAATCCCGACATCGGCGCGCGCTAAAGCGGGGGCGTCGTTAATACCGTCCCCGACCATGGCCACCCGTCGTCCGTTTCCTTGGACTCGGGCGATCGCCTCCGCTTTTTCACCGGGGCGCACCCCGGCAAAAATGGACTCCGGCGCGATCGCCAACTCTGCCGCGATCGCCCGCGCCGTTTCCGGACGATCGCCCGTCAGTAACATCACTTGCAAGCCCAAAGCACGGCAACGGTCTACCGTGGAACGCGCCTCGTCGCGCAGGCGATCGCGGGCCGCTATCAGCCCGAGAAAATCGCGATCCGCCGTTGGCGTCGCTTCGCGAACGCGGGCGATCGCCACCACCGTTTTGCCCTCGTTCGCCAGTTTTGCAGCGCGATCGCGCCATTCCTCGGGAATCTCGACCCCGTGGCGTTCCAGCCACTCCCCCGTCCCGAGATACACCGTCACCCCGTCGTTCGCGAAGCGTCTCCCCAGGAGAATCGTCGCTCTGACCCCGGATCCCGCTTCCGTGTGAAAGTCCGCCGCCGGGAGCAAGCTCAACCCCTGTTCTCGCGCGGCGCAGGCGATCGCTTGTGCCAGGGGATGAGTGGTGCCGCTTTCCACCGTGGCGCCCAATTGCAGCAGGGCGCGATCGTCGTACTCCGGTCTCGCACTCAAACAGTCAGTCACCTGCGGTCGTCCGGTCGTCAGCGTCCCCGTTTTATCGAAAATGACCGTATCGACATTGGCGACTCGTTCGAGGATATCCCCGCCTCGCAACAGCAGACCGCGCTCGGCGCCCACCCCCGTCCCGACGAGAATGGCGGTCGGCGTCGCCAATCCCAAAGAACAGGGACAGGCGATGACCAACACTGCGATCGCTAATTTCAAACTCAGCAATAACGGCGAGGTCGAATGAGCCATTGCATGAACGAGATCGCCTCCCATCGCCAGGGGGTAACTCGCCACCGCACTCGGATCGAGAACGTGCGGCCAAATTTGGGTTCCCGCGACCGACCAGAACAAGAAAGTCAGCAGCGCCACCGAGATCACCCCATAGGTAAAATATCCGGCCACCGTATCCGCCAGGTGCTGAACCGGAGCTTTACGGGTTTGAGCGTCTTCGACCGCCGCCACAATGCGCGCCAGGGTCGTTTCGGCCCCCGTGCGAGTGACGCGCACGAGGATCGCCCCGGATTGGTTGGTAGTTCCTCCCGTCACCGGATCGCCGACTTGCTTGAGTACGGGAACCGATTCCCCGGTCAGCATCGACTCGTCCGCCGTGGTTTGACCGATCGCGATTTCTCCGTCGGCGGGAATGGTTTCTCCCGGTAAGACCTGTAGGTATTCGCCGACGCGAACCCGCGCTGCGGGAATGTCGATCGCCGTCTGTCCGATTTCGAGGCGATCGTCGTTTTCCTCCGGAAAGACCAAGCGCGCCGTTCTCGGTTGTAAGGCGACCAGCGATCGCATAGAACGGGCCGCCCGCCGTCGCGCCAGGCTTTCGAGGGTTCGTCCCAGCAGGATAAAACCGAGTAACATCACGGGTTCGTCAAAAAAGCATTCCCAACCGAGGGAGGGGAACCATAAGGCGATACAACTGGCTCCGTAGGCGCTGACGGCGCCCAAGGTGACCAGGCTGTTCATGTTCGGGCGGTTGCGGCGCAAACTCTGCCAGCCGTCGATCGCGATCTCCCGCGCCGGAAAGGCGATCGCCGCCGTCGCCAAGGCCCAGTGAAACCACATGTTACTCAGGGCGTCGAGAATGCCGAGATGTCCCAGCCCCGAGAGCAGGATCGGCACTCCGGCGAGACAGACTCGGACTACCCCCGCGCGAATTTCCTGGCGTTGGCGTTCGTCTTGAGCGCGGTAGGCATCTTGCAGGTCGTCCCCCTGTCGGATTTGCGTCGGAAACCCGGCTGAGGTGAGCTTGGCGGCCAGTTCGTCGGGGTTGGCGCGATCGGGGTCGTATTCCAAGGCGGCGACTTCTGTGGCGAAATTAACGCGCACGGAGCGTACTCCCGGTTGTCCGGCGAGTTGTCGTTCGACGGCTTTGACGCATCCGGCGCATTTCATCCCGGTGACGTCGAGGGCGATCGTTTGGCTTGGGGTTGGAGTTGGGGCAATCCGGGTTTCTGAAACAGTTGGCATGAGGCTGAAATCGCTTTCAATACTAGGATTAATCGGGGTTCGGTCTCCGAGGCGATCGCCCGAGGCTTGTTAATGGAGTTTTGTTTCAGGTTTTTCGATCGTGGACGCCGGGCGATCGCGCGAGGGAGTTCGGGAACGGGTTCGATCGAATAAGCAATATTGGAGTTGATTTTAAGGGAAATCTTAACTGAATCTCGGGCGTTTCAAGGGGGTCGATTCTCGAAAAAGTCAAAATTTTTGTTAAAGTTCGATCGCGATCGCCATCCACCATCAAACTTACAGTTTACCTTTAAAAATATCTTCTCTCGGGAATAGGAGAATTAGAAACTTACGATGACCTTTTACCGAGAGAAGAAAGAGAGAACAAAGGGAAACTGTCGTCAAGCGGAATCGGAACGTTGCGTGTCGCGCTTGAGTTCGACCACTCCATCAAAATAGAGTTTACTTAACTCTTCCACCGAAATATCGTTGGCGATTGTCGGATTGCGGAAATAGTCCGGAATCGTTAACACTTTTGGTGGACGACGGGCACCGGGACTTTCGACAATCTCTTCGATCGATTTGAGATATTCTTGACCCGTACTGTCCCAAGTATAATGATTGAGGACGAGGGTTTGAGCGCGCGATCGCAGGTCTTGCCAAAGTTGGCGATCGGTCATCACCTCTTCGAGACCTCGGGCAATATCGAGGGGATCGCTCGGATCGACTAAAATCCCGTATTCGTGGTCTTTTTGCTGCAAAATATCGCCAATACCGCTATTTTGAGTCACGACCACGGGCAATCCGGCGGCGGCGGCTTCCAAGGGAGCCAATCCGAACGGTTCGTGCAGGGACGTGAGGGCGAACACCGAGCCGCGATCGCCCAAAAAGCGATAACAGGCAGCGAGTGCGGCTTGATCCGGTAGAGAAAAAGCGCTAATTTTACCCCAGAGTTTGTGTTTCTTAACCACCTTACGAATAGGGGCTAAAACTCGTTCGATTTCGTCGTCGGGCGCTTCTTCTTCTAGAGGATTATCCAAGCCGCCTGTAATTAACACTAAATTGGCGATTTCTTGGAGTTTTTTACTAGAAGCAAAAGCTTCGACTAAACCTTGCAGATTTTTCTTCGGTGCGAGGCGACTGGAGGCCAAAATTGCGGGTAAATCTTGGCGGTCTTCGGCGAGATCGCGCTCGCAGCGATCGAGGATGACCTGTTGAATTTCATCCTCGTGGGAGGAGCGCACTTCCGCACTAAAAATCTTGGCATAAACACCGGGATGGATCACGGCGAAGCGGCGGTCGTCACTCGCATCGATCGCCTCTCGATAAGCGCGGTGACTGTACTGCTCGAACCGTTCTTGTTCCGTACTGGTGATATTGACGGCGGAACGGTTCATGCTCAAGCGTTCCGCAATCAGGCGGCGGGTAAAATGAAAATGCCTGTCCATCGATTCGAGATTGTCGGGACTGACATCGAGTTTGTCCATTTTTTGAGCGCCGAGGGAATGTCCGGTGAAGGTAAACGGAATCCCGGTTGCGGCTTCGAGTAAGACCCCGGCGAGTCCGCCATCGCCGTAATGGGCCGTCATGGCGTCGGGAAAGCGCCCTTCGTCGCGGTAGAAGGCGAGGATATTCGGCACCCAATCTTTGACCAAGTAGGGCCAAAGGAGTTCTTTACGCAAGAATTTTTTCGGTCCGGCTTTGAGGCGGACGATGCGGACATTTTTAATTCCAGGATAGGAATCAAAGCGTTCGCCAAATTCGGGCCAATCCGCATCGAGGATGCGACGAGTCAGAATATCGACCTGGTGACCTTGAGCGGCGATCGCGATCGCCACTTGTTTGACGTAGACCAGTTGACCTCCGAAGTCCGGATGTTCGGTCCAATAGCTATCAGCCGGGTCAAAATTCCCCTGGGGGTTGAGAAAAGCAATGTGCATGATGGTTAAAAGTGGAGCGAATGTCTAGATATAGAATACGAGTCGGCGACGGGAGATCGATCGCCCGCAATAATGCAAGTTCGGCGATCGGGGGATGGTGAATGCAGCTCGGACTTCTAGACTATTACAAAGAAAGACCTTTTGCCGCTCGATGGTTCTGTCGTGAACATCCCTCGCGAACGCAAAAGTCGATAGTCTAGAAGTTGAAATTCACGAGAGCAATATGAATCCAAATCTTGAAAACATGACCGCTATTGACGAGGAACTGTCGAAACGTCATATCGATCTCGACCCGGGCGGCTATTTCATCATCTACATCGATCGCGACTCAAACTTGATTTGTGCCAAACATTTTACAAATGTTATTAACGATCGAGGGTTGGCAGTCGATCCGGCAACGGGGAAACCGATTCCCGCACGGGGTAAAGTCGAACGTACTGCCGAAACCCTCTTTACAGGCAGAACGGCTAAAGAACTGTGTGTCAAAATTTTTGAGGAACCTCCCCAATGTCCGGTGACGATGCTCGATCACGCCGCATATTTAGGTCGCGAGTTCGTGCGCGCGGAAATCGCCTTAATCAATGGCGATGAATACGTCCAAGACTGAACCGAGAGATCCTCGTGCAGGTCGGGGGATGCCGCCAAATCGAGGGGCGTGCATCGCCCCTTCCCCGAACGGACGGGTTTAATTGCCAAAAGATTGATACCAGTAGTAAGTTGCCATCGGGATGACGGTGGCTAACAGTAACAGGACGACGACGATGACCGTGGCACTGCCTTGGTCGGTGTCCTCGGCGGAGGTAAAAGTTCCTTCGAGATTGAGCTCGTTATCGACTTCCGGCGGTCCGGGGTCGGGTTGACCGGAAACGACGGCGCTAATGCGATCGCTGGCATCTAAAAAGGCTTGATTGTATTTATTGTCCTGGCGCAAGGGGACTTGAATCGTTTCCGAGGCAATGCTTTCGGCGATCGCCGCGTTGACGGTCTCTCCAACCCCCTCGCCGACGTGGATCGCCGAGTTATTGGTCACCGTATCGACGACGACTAAAATCTGATTGGCACCCTGTTCGGGGGTGGGAAACCATTTTTCAAACAGGGCATCGGTAAAACTTTGGGCAGTTTCGCCGTAGTCCAAACGGTGAATGGTCACGAATCGCATTTCGGTGTCCGTGGCGTCGCGCAATTGCTCGGCGGCGCTGGCGAGTTTGCCCTCACTCAAGCGACTGAGGACATTGCCTTCATCGACCACCCAGGTCGGTTCTCCGGGGGCGAGGTTCGGCATTTCATAAATCCCCGTCGCTCGGGCGGATTCGGGGGCATTCAAGACCAGTGCGGCGAAGGCGACGATCGCGATCGCCACCCGCGCCAGCCATGCTTTCGAGCGATACCTAGTTTCTACGAGCAACTGTTTCATAAAACAAATTCCACAACGGATAGTTTTCATCTCACGAGGGGTGCCGTGTTGGCGATCGCTCCCTGGAATGGGGATTGACCGACCCTTTGAGTCGATGCGATCGCCTCCCTCGCATCGAGCGACTCTTTTGCCCCTCGAATTGGCAATATAGGAAAATCTTATCAAAATCATGGCGCGGGAAACCCCGGACTTCAGCACGGGGATGCGCCTCATACTGAGCTTCGTCCTCGGGAACTCCGGGAATCGCGATCGCCCAGTCTGGCCGCGATCGCCGATAAAATATAACCCGTCGGCCTTGTTTCTCGCTCTGCCGAAAGCAACGAGGGCGAGGTAAAGGCATTGAAAAGCGCGTCAGGAGGAACAGAAAGCTTGAAGATTGCGATCGTCGGTTGTGGTTATGTCGGGCAAGCGATCGCCCGTTACTGGCGCCAGTACGGCCATCTCGTCACCGTGACCACCACGACCCCGCAACGGGTCGAAGAACTTCAATCCCTCGCCGACCGGGTACTCGTAGTCAAAGGGAACGACCCGACGGCGATCGGAACCGCCCTCGAAGGACAAGAACTCGTCTTACTCAGTCTCGGTGCCCGCCAACGGGATGCCTATCGAGAAACTTATTTAGAAACAGCTCGAACGTTAAGCCCTCTTTTGTCTGGCGAGACTTCAGTCAAACAGGTTATTTATACTGGAAGTTATGCGGTTTACGGCGATCGTCAAGGTCAGTGGGTGGACGAAAATACCCCGGTGGCTCCCGCGAACGAAAATGGTGAAATTCTCGCGGAAACCGAACGGGTGTTATTGGCGGGCGATCGCCAGGATTTGGCCGTCTGTATCTTACGATTGGGGGGGATTTACGGCCCCGGTCGCGAAATTGCCAAAATTTTTCGCCCCCTCGCCGGAACCACTCGTCCGGGAACGGGTCGGGAAGTCTCCAACTGGATTCATTTAGACGATATTGTTGCCGCCTTGGAGTTCGCCCGCGCCCACCGCTTGCGCGGGGTTTATAATTTGGTCAACGACACGCCCTTGGAACAGAAAGAGTTACTCGATCGCCTCTGCGAACTCCACAATCTGGAACCGATCTCGTGGGATCCTACGGCGACGGAACGACGACCGTACAACGCCCGCGTCTCGAACCGAAAACTGATCGAAGCCGGGTTTCGCTGTCGCTACCCGCAAACGCGCCTCGATTTAATTCCCTAGTCGCTCTCCATAACAAAACGCGATCGCCGTTCGTGGCGATCGCGCTGATTGTCAATGTATTGTCCTTCGCTTTCCCTTTATTGCCCGTTGAGTCAATACCGCCATCGGGGTTATCCGTCCGCCGATCGCACTGTGATGCTCTTGGAAAGCTAACCTTCTAACGGCATCCTTTCCTTGTTGACTCGATCGAGATCGAATAGTTTTTTAAATCAATTGGAATTTAAAGCTTCTCAAACAGCCGACCTACAGGCCGCCCGAATGAAACCGTCAAGCAATTTGCAGGGCTTTTTGGCGCGAAGGAGCGCTCGAAATTTCTACAAAAAGTTCCCGACGTTGCACTTCTAAACGTTGTAAGTGCTGGGGGCGGGTTCGGATCATCGCCGCTAAATCGGGCATTTCTTGCCAACAATGGGGGCAGAACAGGTAAACACCACTGTGTCTGGCATGGCGGAGTAATTGGCCGGAGCAACAAGGGCAAACGTTCATAGTATCTTAAACCTGATTGACAATTGACAAATGTGAAATGTGAAACTATCCCCAGGCCGTCCGAGTACAACTCGGGAACGATGTAGTCTGGTCTCGAATCCGCATTCGGAGATCGCGAGCGGGCGATCGTCCCACCGGACTCAATTTCGGCGAAGCCGCGCGCTCGACCAATAGAGTTTTTCCAGCCCGACGAGGGCGCCGACGATCGAGAGTTGTACCAACCAAGGAGCGAGGGCAAATCCCCAGATAAAGCAGATGACCGCCGTTAACGCCGCGAGGACAAAAGGCACATCCGCACTGGTTCTTAAATAAATCCAACCGGAACCTAAAGCGATGGAGAGTAAAGTCAGGTAGGCGGCAGGCATATCCCTCAACTCCTGGTCGTAACGTCTGTAGGGGGTGAAGCTCAACTCGCTTCACTCTTGAAGTTAAGGGAAAAATGTGAAGAACCCGTGAAGACTCCGACGGGGATCGCAGAATTTTTGTGTTTGAGGCTACTTTCGCCTGTGGAATTTTGAGGGGAGATCGGCAATTTGGCCGATCGCTGGTTAAAGATTTTTTGGCTGGCGATCCTTGTTTGGAGTTGCTTTACGATCGCCCTCGAAGAGATGGTGGCGACTCGATCGGCGTTATAGGACTTGAAGAATGTTACAGCTTGTCGAGTGAAATTGCAATACTCCGGCTCGGCGATCGCCTCGTCGAGCGCCGAAAGCGCCGAGAACGTAGACGAGGGGGGGGAAGCGCCGAGCAAGACCTAGCACCGTCTCACCCGGCGGCGTCGGCGCGCTCCTAGTCGGGAGTGCCGACGATTGTCAATTCTTGCGGTTGACAACGGCTGACGCACACGGCGATCCCGCAGGCTCCTTCTTCTTCGAGATCGGCAACATAGCCCGGTCGAGCGTCTTGTGCTTGCCTTTTGGTCATAAACGGACCGAAGTAGTAGGTACAACGGGGAGAAGCGGTCACAATTTCGACCCACCACGCGCAACCTTGTCGTTCCAAATAATCCGTGTATTTTTCTTCTAATACTCGTGCCAAGTTCATGAATTTGTTCCCATCGGTTTTAGAGGAAAAAGTCAAGTGCGAAGGCGGCAAGCTAGGGAGGGAATCCTAAAATCTTTACAAAATTTTAGAAATTCCATCCCAATAGTTCCGCCACCTGAGTGGCGAGATTCATCGGATCGAACGGTTTGGCGACGATCGCCGTGACTCCGAGTTCCGCAAAGCGCTGGCGGTCGGCAGATAGCACCTTGGCGGTCAGTAAAATCACGGGAATCTTGGCCGTCTCCGGATTGTCCTGCAGTTTTTTGAAGGTTGACGGGCCATCGAGTTCGGGCATCATGACATCGAGCAAGATCGCGTCGGGTTTCTGCTCACTGGCGACTTCGATCCCTTCCGGTCCGGAACTGGCGGTGAGAACTTGCCATCCCCCGACCATTTCCAAACTTAATTGGGCGACTTCGCGGATATCATCTTCATCATCAATTACGAGAATCCGTTTTCCGTTCACGAGGGATCTTTCTCCTTGTCTCTACGGGCGTAGAAACCGATCGTTCGACAATACAAGGCTTGAGAAAATTCTGGGGAGCGATCGCGGCAAGGGGCGTTCGCAAAGCGTGTCCAGGGGAGAATCGCGCCTGCGGGTTTAGGTTGGCCCGAGGGCATCAGTCGGGGAGCAAGCGGAGTCAATCGCCATTCTCAAAGGAAACTTAGCACAGCTCAAGGGTTAGGAGCGATCGGTTTTGACCATGCGTTCGAGTAAGGCGATCGCGCGGCGCTCGAACTCGTCCGGAGAATTGGTACTCTTGGTCAAAAATTCCGTTTCCCCTAACTTGAGTTGTTCGCGTTCGTTGCGATCGAGAGTCCGAGCCGAATAGACAACCAAAGGCATTCGAGCAAATCGATCGTGTTGCCTGAACCAATCGACGACAGCAAAACCATCGTATTCGGGCAGCACTAGATCCAAGACTAACAAATCTGGAATGACATGTTGGCTGATTTGGATGGCTTCGCGACCCGTGCGCGCGTGGAAGGTTTCAATTCCATGACGTTTGAAGGTCGCCACCAACACTTGAGCCAGATCGGGATCGTCTTCGACAATTAAAACCCGCGCTTTCGCATCGTCTCCCCGTTCTCGGTTCTGCGACTCTGGTTCGGCGATCGCCGCCGTGACCGGACGGAGGCTCTCTTGGAGTGGTTTGCAGATCCATCCCTTCATTTCCGAGAGTCCGGCTGCCTCCCGCACGCAGGAGAGATCGGTGACGAGGGTGACGGGAATGTCCCGAGTTTTAGGATTGTTTTTGAGATGGGCGATCGTTTGCCAGGCGTTCATATCCGACGGGTCGAGATTGAGAAAGATCGACTCGATCGCGAGGGACGAAGCCAATTCGACCACTTCGAGGCTGCTGTGGGCGGCGATCGCCCGATATCCCGCCCGTTCGAGCCATGCGACCAATCGATGGCGACTTTCCTCGTGACGGTCGGCGACCAGAATTAACGGAGGAGAGGGCGGGCTGACCTCCGTAGAGAGCAATGGCGAACTCGGGGGAGCCTCGTTAAGAGTGGGACGATCCAAAGGCAGGGTAAAGGAAAAGCAACTGCCCCGACCGGGTTCGCTTTCGGCCCAGATCCGACCGCCGTGATGTTCGACAATACTGCGGCAAATGGCCAATCCCAAACCCGTCCCGCCTTTTTTGCGCGAGTCCGACGCATCCACCTGTTGGAACCGCTCGAAAATGGTTTCTAATTTGTCGGCGGGGATCCCCCGTCCGCGATCGCGCACTTGAAATAAAACTTCCCGTCTCCTGTCCCCCACGGAGGCGGCGGTGCGATCGCCCTCGCCGTCGGCGGTTTCCCGGGGGAGGGCGTTGCTCACTTGGGCGCTGAGCCATACCGATTCCCCTTCCGGGGAGAATTTAATCGCATTGCTCAGTAAATTGGTCAGGGTTTGGACGACGCGATCGGGATCCGCTTGCATGTGCAGCGAGAGAGGTTCGACGAACAAATGAACCTGGGCTTTTTCGGCGATCGCCCGCATCGCGTCCACCGCTTGCACCATCAACTCCGCCACATTGCAACTCTGATGGAGCATCGAGACCTTACCCGACTGGATGCGCTCTAAATCCAGAATGTCATTAATCAGCCGCACGAGGCGATCGGTATTCGATACCGCAATTTCGAGCATCCGTCTGGCTTTACTCGGCTGACTTTCGAGCAATCCCCCTTGCAGCAAACCCAACGAACCGCGAATCGAGGTCAGGGGAGTGCGCAATTCGTGACTGACCACAGAAATAAACTCATCTTTCATCCGCTCGATCGCCTGTCGTTCGGTAATATCCTTAAACGTCACCACCGCCCCGACAATTTGACTTTGTTCTTGAATCGGCGTACTCATATATTCCACGGGAAAACTGCTGCCGTCTTTACGCCAAAACACCTCATCCGTCCCGTGGTGAACCGAACCATCTTTGAGGGCTGCATAAATTGGCGAATGAATCGGCGGACTCCCCTCTTCCGAGCCGTTCTCCCCGGGTAACGGGGCGAGAATTTTCGCGAGAGGGGCGCCGAGTAGTTCCCCCATCGGATAGCCCAACATTCGCGACGCTGCGGGGTTGATAAACGTGGTGCGTCCCTGACGGTCTACACCGCAAATCCCTTCCCCGGCGGAATTGAGAATCAACTCATTTTGATGGCGCAATCGTTCGAGGGCTTCTTCAACCCGTTTGAGATCGGTAATGTCGCGGGCGATGGTAGACACTCCGGTAATTTTGCCCGTCGTATCCTTAATCGGCGAAATGGTCAGGGAAACGTGAATCGGCTTACCATCTTTGCGGACGTGGATCGTTTCGTAGTGGTCGATGCTCCCCCCTTGCTGAATACGTTTGAGCATCCGCAGCTCGCTCGCCAGTCGTTTCGGTAAGACCAGAATCGAGATCGATCGCCCTTTAACTTCTTCGGCGCTGTAGCCGTAGATGCGACAAGCTCCCGCATTCCAACTCAAGATCGTCCCGTCGAGGGTTTTACCGACGATCGCGTCGTCCGACGATTCGACAATCGAAGCTAAGCGGATTAACTTCTCCTCCGCTTGCTTGCGTTCGGTAATATCGCGAGCGATGATCGCCACCGCCTTGCGCGTCCCGTCGGGATGGAATAAGGGAACTTTGATCGCATCGAAAATCCCCTCGCGTCCGTCCGGTAAGGCGATCGCTTCTTCAATATGAATTAACCCCCGATGCTGCCACGCTCGTTCGTCACTTTGCTGGCAGGTAAACAGGGAATGGCGGTAAAAAGGACTGATTTGAGCTAATTCGGCGTCGGTCTTGCCGCGATAGTCGCGATCGCTCAATTGGAATGTTTCCAACATGGCGCGATTAGCTTCCAACCAAGCGCCGCGATCGTTTTTAAAGCAGACCAAATCCGGCATCGCGTCGATCAAAATCCGAAGCTGTTCTTCACTTTCGCGCAGAGCTTCTTCCGCCGCTTTCCGTTCGGTGATGTCCGTATAAACGCAAATCGACCCCACTCGTTTTCCGCGTTCGTCGCGAACTGTATCCACCCGCAACCAGATCGATACCGTATCTCGTTCCAGGAGGGGACTGGTACCGTGTCCCAACGTTCGTGGAGTGGCGCCGAAGGAGTATCGTGCAGGACTTTGACTCCCCAAGGGGCGACGCTGACACCGGGTTCGCATTTTGACTTCTCCACTCCAGCTTTCCCCTCGTCGGATCGACTCGAAGACCCGTGCTCCTACTTTGGGATCCGCAAATAACACCGTCGGTCCGCCCGCGTGATTGAGTTGTTCGACGCTGTAGCCGAATAATTCGAGAAAGGCGCGGTTGTGGTAGATCGATCGCCCACTGGTATCCGACATCCCGATCGCGTCGCTGGTACTTTCGACCGCTTCGGTGACCCGAATCAGCGCTTCTTGGGCCTGTTCGCGACGTCGGATTTCTTCTTGTAATTGTTCGTTGGTCCGTCGCAATTCCCCGGTACGTTCTTCGACTAATTCTTCGAGATGATGGCGATGGATTTGTAATTCTTTTTCCGCTTGTTTGCGTTCGGTGATGTCTTCGACCATCGCGATCGCGAATTGTGGCTGTTGTTGGCTATCTCGAATTAACGAAAAACTCGCCCGTACCCAAACAATGCGACCGTCGGCGCGCAAATAGCGTTTTTCAATTTGATAGTGTTCGCGATCGCCGTGGAGCAAGTCGCGATACAGTTTCAAACTAATTTCTAAATCGTCTGGATGGACGATTTGAACAAAATTCATCCCTTTGAGGTCGCTCGCCTGATAGCCCAACATCGCATCTAGGGCGGGATTAGTTTGTAAAAAACGGCCTTCCAAATCCACCAATTTCATGCCGATAGGCGCCCCTTCAAAGGTCGTTCGGAAGCGATTTTCACTTTCGCGCAGCGCTTGTTCGGCTTGTTTGCGCTCGGTGATATTGCGGCAGGTATAAAGGAGGGTTCCGCCTTCGATCTCAACTTGCCGGACGCTAATTAATAAGGTTTTCGATCGCCCCCGTTTGTCGAGAATTTCCCACTCGATATTGTGCCAGTCGAGATCGTCATCGGCGGCGGAGCCTTGTCGGTCGAGCAGTTGTTGTTCTTCGCACCAGCGTTCTCCGAGCAAGGCGTTGATATGACCTAATTGATGGACTTCTTCGACGCTGTATTCAAAAATAAAATTGATGTTGGGACAGATGTAAGTAAAGCGACCCGCGTCGTCGGTGGCGAAGACGGCTTCGGAAATATTGCTTAAGGTAATGCGATGGATTTGTTCGCTTTTACGCAATGCGGCTTCCATTTGTTTGCGATCGCGCAAGTCCCGGACGACGGTGAGGACGGAAACTCCCGTCGGATCTTCGGCAATCGGACTGAGAGCGAGTTCTACGGCAATTTCCGTCCCGTCGAGGGCGTGCAGGGTTTGTTCGACAAAGGGAAGGGCGTGTTTTTCACGGATCGCTCGCTCGATCCGTTCTTCGATGTCCCGGGCGTCTTGCTCGGCGATCGCGTCAAAGAGCGATCGCCCCAGCCATTCTTGGGGATCTCCACTTCCGAGTAATTGTGCTCCCGTGGTATTAATGAACTCGATCTGCCCTTCGGTCTGAACGAAAATGGCTTCGGGGAGGAGTTCGACTAATTGCCGATAGCGCCGTTCGCTCTGGGTTAAGGCGGCTTCGGCGAGGCGCCGCGATTGCCAATTGCGTAGGGCGACGATTCCGTAAGCTAAATCGTCGGCGAGTTCTTGCAAACGTTCGACTTCTTCCGGGGTAAAGACATCGGGGCGATCGGCGTAAATTCGCAGCACGCCGAACGTGGTTTGCTCCCCTTGCAAGGGAAGGGCGATCGTCGAGTGCACTCCGCGCGCGATCGCTGCCGATCTCCACGGTTCCCCACTCCGGTCGGCGCCGATATTCTGCACGATCTGAGCTTGACCCCGACCGAGGACAATTTCGTGCAGTTCGCGCCAATTTTCAGGGAAATCTGGCTCCGGTTCGCCGGGTTCCGTGGCGGTTTCGTAGGCCCTATGCACCACCATGGTCAATGGAGATAGAGGATTGTCCGCCCTCGTTTCTTCTGGGGACGATGAGGCATCTGCATGGGGTGGTACTAAGGCGACCCAGGCGCGGCGATAGCCTCCGGTTTCGACGATAATCCGGCAAATGTCTTGCAGGAGTTGGGGTTCGCTTTCGGCGCGGGCGATCGCCTGGTTGCAGTCGTACAGGGTTCGCAAGGCGCGGGTCAACGAACACAGTTCCATTTCGACGGCTTGGCGATCGCTCAAATCGTGGGCGATCGCCGAAAATCCCACCAGTTGACCCGCTTCGTCGTGCAAGGCGGAGATCGTCATGCTCGCCCAAAAGCATTGCCCTCCGGCGCGCACCCGCCATCCTTCATCTTCGCATTGTCCCGCCGTGGCGACCATTTGCAATTCTTGCTGGGGTTTACCCGTGGCGATATCCTCCGGAGGGGAAAAACAAGAGAAGTGGACGCCGATAATTTCTTCACTGCGGTAACCGAAAATGCGTTCGGCCCCTTTATTCCAACTGGTGACTTTTCCAGTGGCGTCGAGCAGGAAAATGCCGTAATCTCGAATCCCTTCGACTAACAGTCGGAATAATTCGTCCGTGGTGCGATCGCTATTTTCGCCGAGCGAGGGAGGAGTCGGTTCGAGGCGCCGATGGGCGATCGAATGCGTAGATACGCCGATCTCAGCGTCTGGATATTTAGCCCGTTTGGAGGACAGGCGATCGACTCGATAGCGCAATTCTTGAGGCTGAATGGGAGCGATTAACAGGTCGTCCCAATGCAGACGATTATCGTCCCGTCGTCGGTGTTCGTCGTCACGGGTGAGGTCGAGAAGGTCGAGTTGGTCGGGGTTGAGGATTAATAAGATCCGTAGGCGATCGAGGAATTGCCCCCTGGCGCGAACCTCTTCCTCGGCGTCATTGGCTTGGAAGATTTCGCCGTCGAGAATGCACAAGTCAACGGGGTTTTCTGTTGCAAGAAACTCCACTTCCGTCGAACTCGACGCGCTGACGATCTCCCAGTTGCCAGCTAATTCTCGCACCAAGACTTGCCGAATTTCTGCATTTTCTACCCAAAGCAAAATTCGGCTCATTGCTCGATTCTCCTCAATTGCGAAAGGCTATTGGTACCGACTTCCCTACAGTAATTGAAGGGGAGAGACGGCTCGAAATGGGTTTCCTCTCTCATGACGCTCTGATTCTGGGTTATTTCCCCGACCCGAATGGCGATCGGTTCGCCAACTCAATACTTAAATCGCAGTTAGTGGAATGAGTTGGCATGTCATTGTATTGAGGATGTATTTGAGCCAAAGTAACGGCCAGATCTGGATTTTCTCATTCCTGGGATGGTGAATTTTCCTTATACTTTAGTTTACTGAGTTGGCGTGGCGATCGCTATGGCCAACCTGTCTGAGAATGCCTATGTTTCCCCCTGACATTCACGAAGTTGACGGCCTCTTGCTAGAATTTTGCCCCGATCGCCTCTAGTTACTTGCAGTGATGGGTTGATGGCTAGAATCTTTATCCCCCCCATCGGCTTACGGCGATCGGGGATTCCCCCCCCTCTAAGTCGGCTGGCGATCGTCCGGTAAACTATTCTCTTGACAGCACTGACACTCGAATTAATGCTCGAAGAGTTTGAATCGGCGATCGACTCTAACTCCGTCTTTTTTACCGAGTCAGGATGGTCCCAATTTCACTTTGGGTCAGTCTCCCTCGAACTTTCTCGGTTTCTCCTCTTCCCGATTTAGAGGCCATGCGATCGCTCGGTGTTTGAATTGGGCTTGGGTTGGTTTGTGTGGTTTTCAAATATATCATCAATCGGGCCATCTGAGTATCGAGAAAAGTTAACGAAAAGTATAAGAAAATGGCTCGCTTCCTTTGGCTTCGCGATCTCGTTACGCTAAATTCGTAACGTCATCGATCGACCTCCGTTAGCTCTCAACCCTTATTCTTACCGATGAAATTTCTAGCCATTGTCATCGAGATTTTCCTTGCAAGTACGATCTCGACCCCTGTATTAGGGCAAATCTCCCCGGATTCGATTCCCTTTCAAGAGTTTGCTGTCGAACAGATTTATCGGGATGCTCCGTCCCCGGTCGATCTGGATAGCGATCCGAGTGCGCGCCAATTCCGCCGCATCATCGAACCTGCGGCGACGGTCGGCCCCAATTTTGCCGGACGGTATACGATTGTCAGTTGGGGGTGTGGCACGGCTTGTCAGGAAATTGCGATCGTAGACGCGGAAACAGGTCAGGTTTACCTGCAACCCATTCGTTCGGAAGTCGGCATTCAATTCCAGCTCGAAAGTCGTCTGCTGGTGGTCAATCCTCCTCAAAATATTCGCAATCTCTACGGGGCGATCGCTCCCCAAGGACTGGCCACTCGTTATTATCTCTGGGACAACAACCGTCTGCAAGAAATTCATCCGTCCAAACTCGATCGCTAAGTCGCACGGGGACTCCTATAATAAGCAGGATGGGGGAGTATCTAACTGCATTGTATTTCCCCGAAACGGCAATCTCATTCCGTCGGAAGATCGAGGAAATTTGGAAACCAAGGACAAGTTAACCGTCGTCGCGATCGGAGGAGGTGCTGCGGGTTTTTTTGGCGCTATTGCTTGCGCTCAAACCAATCCGACTGCAACAGTGACGATTTTAGAAGCCGGACGTCAGCCGTTGACCAAGGTTAGAATTTCTGGTGGCGGTCGATGTAATGTTACTCATGCCTGTTTCGATCCCGCCGTTCTGATCGGACATTATCCCCGTGGGGGAAAGGCTTTGCGCGGTCCGTTTTCTCGTTTTCAACCCCAAGATACGATCGCCTGGTTCGAGGAACGGGGGGTGAGCCTGAAAACGGAAGAGGACGGGCGGATTTTTCCCACGACCGACGACTCGGCGACCATTGTCAACTGTTTGCGCCAAACGGCAGATCGACTGGGAGTGACCCTGAAAACTGGGACGGTAGTGGTTCGAGTGACCCGTCTGGATTCTGGGAGATTCGAGATCGGGTTGAAGTCCGGGGACTGTTTGGAGTGCGATCGTCTGTTATTGGCGACGGGAAGTCATCCTCTGGGATATGCGATCGCGCGATCGCTCGGACATCAAGTTGTTCCCCCCGTTCCTTCTCTATTTACGTTTAATATTGGCGACGAACGCCTGCAAGATTTGGCGGGAATTAGCGTTCCCGTCGCTCGTTTGAAACTTCCAGAGGCAAAATTAGAGCAAGTCGGACCGATTTTGATTACTCATTGGGGATTGAGTGGCCCTGCGGTGTTAAAACTGTCAGCCTGGGGCGCCCGTTTTTTACACGATCGCCGCTATCAAGCTTCTTTGTCGGTGAATTGGATCGGGGATCTGAGTACCGAAAAAACCCGCGAGCGCCTCTACCAGCTCAAAAGTGATTTTCCACGACGGGCGATCGGTACTCATTCGCCGTTTACTCTACCTCGCCGTCTGTGGGAACGGCTAGTTGCCACAACTCCCATCGATCCTCAAAAACGTTGGGCGCAAGTATCTAAAAAAGAATTAAATCATCTCGCCGTTGAACTCACCCAAGGATCTTATCTCATCGGCGGTAAAGGAGTCTTTAAGGAAGAATTCGTCACCTGTGGCGGGATCCCCCTCCCCGAGATTCAGTTCAAGACGATGGAAAGTCGTGTTTGTCCCGGTTTGTTCTTCGCTGGGGAGATTTTGGACATCGATGGGGTAACGGGAGGGTTCAATTTTCAAAATGCTTGGACGACCAGTTGGCTCGCAGGTCGGGCGATCGCTCGCCACGGTCTTTGAGTCCCAACAAGCAGCTATCTCTAACCAAAAGACCCTTGAGTGCCTGAGGCAATCGGTCTGTCAACCCCATCAAAACAAGGCTTCAGAGCAATTTCAATCTCATCTCAAAAAAAAGTTTTTAAAAAGGGTTGACAGAGAAAGAGGGGGTTGCTAGATTAGTAAAGCGCTTGAGAGCGGCAGCGCGCCGCGAGCAAGCGACCGAACCTAGACAACACAAGAGTTTGACAGTCGGATTGACCGACAACAACCTCGTCAAAAGAAACTAAAACAGAGGTCTGTTTTCAGACCTCAAAAACAAGAGCGAAATCAGCTCTTCCTTCAATCCTTTTGTGAAAAGAAGAGGATAACACGGAGAGTTTGATCCTGGCTCAGGATGAACGCTGGCGGTCTGCTTAACACATGCAAGTCGAACGGACTTCCTCGGAAGTCAGTGGCGGACGGGTGAGTAACGCGTGAGAATCTACCTGAAGGATGGGGATAACTGTTGGAAACGACAGCTAATACCCAATAAGCCGAGAGGTAAAAAGGAAACCGCCTACAGAAGAGCTCGCGTCCGATTAGCTAGTTGGGAGGGTAAAAGCCTACCAAGGCAACGATCGGTAGCTGGTCTGAGAGGACGAGCAGCCACACTGGGACTGAGACACGGCCCAGACTCCTACGGGAGGCAGCAGTGGGGAATTTTCCGCAATGGGCGAAAGCCTGACGGAGCAAGACCGCGTGGGGGAGGAAGGCCCTTGGGTTGTAAACTCCTTTTCTCGGGGAAGAAGAACTGACGGTACCCGAGGAAAAAGCCTCGGCTAACTCCGTGCCAGCAGCCGCGGTAAGACGGAGGAGGCAAGCGTTATCCGGAATTATTGGGCGTAAAGGGTCCGCAGGTGGCGGTTCAAGTCTGCAGTCAAAGGTCGGGGCTCAACCCCGAAAAGGCTGTGGAAACTGAACAGCTAGAGTACGGTAGGGGCAGAGGGAATTCCCAGTGTAGCGGTGAAATGCGTAGAGATTGGGAAGAACACCGGTGGCGAAAGCGCTCTGCTAGGCCGAAACTGACACTGAGGGACGAAAGCTAGGGGAGCGAAAGGGATTAGATACCCCTGTAGTCCTAGCTGTAAACGATGGAGACTAGGTGTGGCCTGTATCGACCCGGGCCGTGCCGGAGCTAACGCGTTAAGTCTCCCGCCTGGGGAGTACGCACGCAAGTGTGAAACTCAAAGGAATTGACGGGGGCCCGCACAAGCGGTGGAGTATGTGGTTTAATTCGATGCAACGCGAAGAACCTTACCAGGGCTTGACATGTCGCGAACCCCGGGGAAACCTGGGGGTGCCTTAGGGAGCGCGAACACAGGTGGTGCATGGCTGTCGTCAGCTCGTGTCGTGAGATGTTGGGTTAAGTCCCGCAACGAGCGCAACCCTCGTCCTTAGTTGCCAGCAGTAAGATGGGAACTCTAGGGAGACTGCCGGTGACAAACCGGAGGAAGGTGGGGATGACGTCAAGTCAGCATGCCCCTTACGTCCTGGGCTACACACGTACTACAATGGGAAGGACAGAGAGCAGCAAGTACGCAAGTGCAAGCGAATCTCGAAAACCTTGCCCCAGTTCGGATTGCAGGCTGCAACTCGCCTGCATGAAGGAGGAATCGCTAGTAATCGCCGGTCAGCATACGGCGGTGAATACGTTCCCGGGCCTTGTACACACCGCCCGTCACACCATGGAAGTTGGCCAGGCCCGAAGTCATTACCCTAACCTTACGAGGAGGGGGATGCCGAAGGCCGGGCTGATGACTGGGGTGAAGTCGTAACAAGGTAGCCGTACCGGAAGGTGTGGCTGGATCACCTCCTTTAAGGGAGACCCAACTTTGGAAAAGGGAGAGGCAATCAAGACCCCCCAAAACCAGAGAATCCCGAGGTCGGTCGAGGTTAGAGAAGGAAAATCAGAAAAAGACTGTCAAACTCTTAGTGCGGTTCGCAGCGAGGGCTATTAGCTCAGGTGGTTAGAGCGCACCCCTGATAAGGGTGAGGTCCCTGGTTCGAGTCCAGGATGGCCCACCTAGAACCGGAGGGGGTATAGCTCAGTGGGTAGAGCGCTGCCTTTGCAAGGCAGATGCCAGCGGTTCGAGTCCGCTTACCTCCACCAACCATCGAGTTCAAAGATTAAGTTAGCTCAAAGCGAATTCAACACAGCACCCGTCATCTACAAGTAGAGAAACGGAATGCTGGATTGAAACCCAGCAAAGAACCTTGAAAAAAGCATAGACACCAAGAGAAAAGCATAGGGAAAAAAATCCTAGAACAAGCCAAAAGTGGTCAAGCTACAAAGGGCTAACGGTGGATCCCTAGGCACGTCGAGGCGAAGAAGGACGTGGTGACCGACGAAACGCTCCGGGGAGCTGGAAACAAGCATCGAGCCGGAGGTCTC